>JANQUM010000381.1 GCA_030731175.1 Spirosomataceae bacterium | reverse complement strand
GTGCGTTGAAAAAGCGATTTGTATAATTCAAAAACGGGTAACGAGTAAACGCCCGTTAATTGCTTTTTCACTTTTGCCGGATTCAGCAACGGCCCTAAAATATTAAAGAACGTTTTGATGCCCAATTCCTTCCGCACCGGCCCGACAAACCGCATGGCGGGATGAAACAGCGGAGCGTGCAAATAACACATTCCGGCAGTTTCCATTTTCTTTCTCAGGTAATCGGCATCATTCGTGAAATTCACGCCCAAATATTCTAACACCGTGGATGAGCCAACTGCAGAAGAAACACCGTGGTTGCCGTGTTTGGCAACGGCTTGTCCCGCTCCCGCTACTACGAAAGCGGCGGTTGTGGAAATATTGAACGTGTCTTTTCCGTCGCCACCCGTGCCGCAAACGTCGATTGCGTCGAAGTCAGCCAAATCAATGTGAATGGCAAGAGAGAGCATCGCATTTCTGAAACCGATGAGTTCATCCACGGAAATTCCTTTTTGCTGGATTCCCATCAGAAAAGCCGCAATCTGCGATTGATTTACTTCGCCATTTCCGATTTTTAACAAAGCCGCTTCAGCTTCTTCAGCGATTAGCGATTCTCTGGCGAGTAGTTTTTGTAAGTAGGGTTTCATTGGTGGCTTTTAAATAAAAAATTTAACCACGGAGGTACAGAGAACATAGAGAGACACGGAGAACTCCGTGAAACTCTGATAAATCCGTGTCTCCGTGGTTAAAGAAACAAACGTCATTTTTTAACTTCTTCAAAACCCATATCTTCGTACCATTCCTCAAATTCATCTGGTGAAACTGAGCCTTGTGGTACGGCGTTTTTGCGTGACTTTTTCTTACGAGCTTTTACCTCAAATTTCTCCGTAGTGGTAGTTCCGTTTTGTGAAATTTCGACGGTGTATTTTCCCGGTTGGATGTACATTTTCTTGTCGTCCGCCGCTTCAATTATCACAGGCGTTTTGTCGTCTTTCCCGGTTAATTCTTTCTCGTATTTATTCTGAATTTTCAAGTCAATGCTCAAGTCGTAATTTACTTCGTTTATTCCAACTTCGGCTTTGTCGGTCATTTCCTGAATAACCAGACCTTCGGCAGTTTTGATAGAAATTTTCGTTTCTCCGGCTGATTTGGCATAATACTGAATCGGGAATTTTTGCACTCTTGCTTCCACAAAGCTATTTCGCATTCTGCCCCAAGAAGCGTTATGGTTTACATCTTCCAACGAATTAATTACTAAATTCTTCGCCAAATAATCCGCTGTCATTTTCTGTAATGGCTTGATATCGCCGACGTAGATTGAACGTCCGTGCGTTCCGACAATCAACTCATTTTCACGCGGATGAATTTGTAAATCATGAATTGCCACGGCGGGCATCGTGCCGTTTGCGTGCATAAATGTTTTTCCTTTATCCAACGAAACGTATAAGCCATGATCCGTTCCGACGTACAATAAATTGGCGTTTACCGGATCTTCCCTTACCACATTTATTGGTTCGGCGGGTAAATCCGTTCCGATGGTTGTCCACGTTTTACCGTAATCGGTAGAAGCGTACAGATAAGCTCCGAAATGGTCGCTTCGATAGCCGTTGAAAGCAGCGTAAACGGTTGCTTCTTCGTGAGCCGACGGAATCACGCCAACGCACCACAAGTCTTGTTTGTCCGCAATTTTCTCCCACGAATAACCGCCATCTTTTGAAACGTGAGCCAAGCCATCATCAGAACCCACATAAATCAATCCGAAGCGTTTCGGAGATTCTTCGATGGTAGAAAGTGTTCCAAAAGGTACGTCGCCTTCTTTGAGTTTTCCGCGGGTTAAATCCGTTGAAATGGTTTCCCAATCGTCGCCCTTATTCAGGCTTCGGTGGAATTTGTGCGACCCGAAATAAACAATATCCTGATTATGTTTTGAAAGGTGAATCGGCGTTTCCCAGTTGAAACGCAATTGCTCTTCTCCCAACTTTCGGGGCATTTGCAGGTATTTGCGTTCACCCGAAGTTTTGTTGATTCGGAAGTAATTCCCGAACTGAAAACCTGCGTAAACGATGTTGTTATCACGGGTATCTACCTGAACCTGCATTCCGTCGCCGCCCATCAGGAATTTGAAGCCGTCGCCACCATCGAAAATACCAAAATTGAAGTCGAAGTTGTTCGTACTCGGGCCGTACCAGGTTCCGTTATCTTGCAAGCCGCCGTAAACATTATACGGCTTTTCCATATCGTAAGCCACGGCGTAAAACTGCCCAACGGGAAGTGAGTTAGCTTTAAACCACGTTTTACCGTTATCGTAGGTGATGTTTATTCCGCCGTCATTTCCCAAAATATAATGGTCAGAATTTTTTGGGTTGAACCACAGAGCGTGGTGGTCGGCGTGTACATTTCCAGCATCAATGCTTTTGAAGGTTTTTCCACCGTCTTCAGAGCGAATAACCGGAACACCCATAATCACGATTTTTTGATCGTTATCCGGTGCTACAAAAATTTGAGCGAAGTAATAACCGTACGTAAAAAATAACCCGTCTATATAATCCGCGTTCGTTTTCTTCCATGTTTTTCCTGCATCATCGCTGCGGTAAACTTCCGCTCCCGTAACTTCGGTATCGAACAAATCGTCGTTTCCGTTATGGGTGAACAGGAAAATATCTTTCGCTTCAAAAACTCCTTTTTTGAGGTCTTCTTTTAGTTGCTTGGCGTTGTATTTTTCGGGAAAACCCTCTTCGTCCAAATATTCATTCAAAGCATCATCCGAAAGTGCAAGAAATTCCTCTTTCGTGATGTCCTTCATTTTATCCTTCGTCAACTTTGAAGATTCCGCTTCCTTCTTCTCTTTCGCTGGCCGGTTCGCCTGATTATCAATAATGGCGTAAACAATATTCGGGTTTTTCGGGTAAACGGCTAAACCAATCCGACCGTTTCCGCTGCCTTGCGGGAAGCCGCTTTTTTTATCCGAAATCAATTTCCAATTATCTCCACCGTCGGTTGATTTATAAATCCCCGATTCTTCGCCGCTTTCCACGAAATTCCAAGCGGTACGTTCTCTTCGCCACATGGCAGCGTACAATTCTTTCGGATTTTTTGGGTTGATTTGTAAATCAATTGCTCCGGTATTATCGTTCAAATACAGCGTTTTCTTCCACGTTTTTCCGCCGTCAATCGTTTTGTAAACGCCGCGTTCGTTATTGGGTGAATACAAATGCC
>JANQUM010000380.1 GCA_030731175.1 Spirosomataceae bacterium | reverse complement strand
CACGATGCTCCAGTTGCTCAAAAATCTCCCGAACCAGTTGCCTCATATCAACTTTGGCGAGGTGCATTTTTAGATCACCGCTTTCAACTTGCGACAAAATTAGCAAATCGCTGACCAATGCCTCTAAACCGTCCAAACTTTTCGCAGCTTTTTTTAGAAAACGAGTCGAAACCACGGGGTCGTCTTTTGCTCCGTCTAAAAGCGTATGCACAAAGCCTTGAGCCGCGAATATGGGCGTTTTAAGTTCGTGTGAAACGTCAGCAATAAATTCCCGACGAAAAACTTCCATGCGTTGCAGTTCTTCAATTTCGAGTTGTTTGTTTTTTACGTAATTCGAGATTTCACGGTTCAATTTTTTCAGCGGATTTACGCTTTTGATAAGGTTTGACCGTGAAATATTGAAATCTTTGATTTTTAGCTTTTTGACGTTTTTGTAAATTAAATTTACTTCCCTGTAAACTAAAATATCAACGGCATAAAAAACGAAAAAGAAAGTTGGTACAAAGCATGATACACCCGCTACAAAGAGAATACTCTTTGTAATAGACGGTAAAAAACTCAGAAACAACAACACGAAGATCGTAGAAAGCGTGGCGATAAGTACGGCGGTCCAGCGTGGTGACATAATCGTTTTTTTGTGAATTAACTATTGCTATGAACGAGGAAATGTATCGGCTCGTTTCATAACACTTATCTAATTAGTGAAAGTGCTACAATCGTATCGTTGTAAATCAGTTAGTAAATTAACGTTTTTTTGTTAAAATCCCGGTTGATTCAGTAGTTTTACTGTCCACATAAAATTTAAAGCAGTATGCTATCCCAAAATTTGCGGCCAGAATTATCAATGATAGTTGCCGTTGCCGAAAACGGCGTAATTGGTAACGATAATCAGCTTATTTGGCGATTATCCGACGATCTGAAAAACTTCAAACGCCTGACCACAGGTAATATCATTATTATGGGTCGAAAAACGTTTGACTCCATTGGTAAGCCGCTTCCCAACCGCATAAATATTGTTATTTCAAGAAATAAAGCGTTGCAAATACCAGGCTGCGAGGTGGCAAATAGCATAGAAACGGCGGTAGAAATGGCTATCAATATGAAAACGGAAACGCAGGAAGTTTTTATTATCGGGGGCGAAAATGTTTACCGCCAAACTCTTGGTAGCGTTTCAAAAATCTACTACACGCAGGTTTTTGCAACTCCCGAGGGAGATGCTTTTTTTCCTAAACTGCCCGAAAACTGGGAAGAACAAAACCGTACTTCGTTTAAAGCTGACGAAAAAAACGAATTTGATTTCGACGTTATCACGTACCGAAAGAAAGATTAAATAAAAGCAATCTTCTAATGCCTTTTCTTTCTCAGTCTAACGGGCGTCTGCTATATTTGAAGTTTGGTGACAAGCGTATTTGAACAGTTTCAGCGTTTAGTGCCACTCAAACTCATTCATGAATGATTGTTTCAACAAACCAGCCGTTTCAGCTTATTTATTCTATTTTTCAGCACCAATATTTGGGATTGTTGTTTGAAACTTTCGTGATTCAGCTAAATGATAAAGGTGAGTTTACGTATTCTTATCAAAACGTTTCTGCAAAAAATATAGCGGAATTTGCCGAAAGGCTAAACCCTATTGACTTTGAGTTAGTTGAAATTATTGATGGAATGACGCAAGACGGTATCTTGCAAAAATACAATACAAAACGACTCTCTTCAGTTGATTTTTTTCTCACAAATTATGGTGCTGAAAAGGGCGACCGAAACCTTGTTTTGAGCATTGAAGCACAAGTAGAAAAATGCCGTTCTAAAGTTTTGAAAAGACTTGACGGAACGCAGCAAGTCTTTGAAATGCGAGACGATGGCTTTCCTGCCGGAACAAAAATTGAAGTAAAAGAAATTCCCGCAAAAGTTTATTTTCACTTTGACCGACGAGCGGAAGAAACCTATTACTATCCCATTGTAAAAAGCGGTGATGAACGAGTAAAATTTCAATTCAAGAAAGCCGTTATTCTAAGTGATTCTCCGGCGTATTTATTGGTAGAAAATAAGATTTATGCATTTGATAAACGGGTAGATGCCAACAAGCTAAAGCCATTTCTTGACAAACCGAATATCGTTATAAAACGAGCGATTGAAAAAACGTATTTTAAGAAATTCGTTGCTCCGCTAATTGCCAATTTCAATGTCTTCGCAAAAGGATTTGATATAATTAAAAAGGAAGCGTCGGCTTTTCCGGTTTTGGAATTAAAAGAGTTGAACTCCGCCGCTGAAGCTACTGATAAAATGGTGATTTCACTGAAATTTATCTACAACGGCGTAACACATGATTATGATGCAGGAAACGGGAATGCTTACGTAAACGCAATTCAGCAGGGAGAAAACTGGATATTTGAAAAGATAATGCGAGATTGGTCTCGTGAAAAAGGGGTGATAAATTGGCTTACAAAAAACGGACTCGACATTGCGTCCGGAAATGTTCGGATGAAAAAGCAGGCCGCTTTCTCATGGTTGCAACTTCACCACGAAGACCTCGAAAAGCACGGAATTAAAGTAGAGCAATCAGCTGAATTAGATAAAAAATATTTTGTTGGTTATTCTTCATTAGATATTCGTATCGAAGAAAAAAATGATTGGTTTGATATAAAAGCAAAAGTGATTTTTGGCGAATACGAAATTCCGTTTGTACAACTCCGAAAATACATTCTCGCTGGGCAAACAGAATTTACGTTGCCTAACGGTCAAATTGCCGTTATCCCTGAAGAATGGTTTGCTCGCTACGCTGACTTACTCACATTTGTGGACGAAGGAGAAAATGATGAATTTCAATTGCAAAAACACCATATTGCAACCGTTCAAAAACTCGAACAAGATGGTCTTGCCACGACGATAATCAGTAGGAAGTTGGAGCAGTTACGTGATTTTCAGGAAATAGAATCCGTGGAGTTACCAAGTGGTTTCAAAGGCGAACTGCGGCCTTATCAAAAAGCGGGTTTCGATTGGTTGCATTTCTTAAAAAAGTACAAGTTTGGAGGTTGCCTTGCTGATGATATGGGATTGGGTAAAACCGTTATGACGCTTGCCTTTTTACAGTCAATTAAAGAAAGCGGTGAAATGCAAAAACCTACGCTACTTGTAATGCCAACTTCACTGATCTACAATTGGCAAAAAGAAGCTGAGAAATTCACGCCTAAGTTAAAGG
>JANQUM010000379.1 GCA_030731175.1 Spirosomataceae bacterium | reverse complement strand
GGGTTGGGGCGAGAGTTATTGTGCAGTTTGGGCGAAACAGGATTGTAACCGCCGTGGTCGGAAAAATTCACGAAACTCCGCCGGAAAAATATCAGGCGAAGTATTTGCTCGAACTCCTCGACAACGAACCACTTGTCACGGCTTCGCAGCTGTGGCTTTTTGGGTGGATTGCGGATTACTATTTATGTAATATCGGCGAAGTAATGAATATTGCGTTACCGTCAGGTTTGAAAGTTTCGAGCCAATCACGGATTCAGCCGAACCCAGATTTTGACCGAAAAGATATTCTGACTGAAGATGAACTGGCTTTCGTGCAAACGCTCGAAGAACAGGTTTCGATGATTTACGACGACGTTGCCAAAATAATGACAGAAGTAAACGTCAATACGTTTATAAAATCGCTGATTGACAAGCACGCTATTATATTATATGAAGAGGTAAAGGAAAAGTACCAGCCCAAGCGGGTTAAAAAGATCAGGTTGGCGAATGGTTTTGATACGATTGAAGCGGTAAGTAAACTCATTGACGACCTCGCAAAATCTGAGAAGCAGCAAGAGATTCTTCTTGAATACCTCCGCCACGTCCCGCTTCAGCAGCTTGTTCACAAAAATAAGGCGGGAATTAGTAAATCGCTTTTCTCAAAAGCCGAAACTTCCGATTCTTCTTTGAAGACGTTAATCAAAAACGGTATTCTTGAACAAAACGAAGTCATTGTTTCACGGTTTGACGAAGAAGACTCAGAAGACTTAGCTCAGGTTGAACTCACCAATATTCAGCAAGGTGCTTCTGATACCATTATGGAGCATTTTACGGAGAAAGACATCGTGCTTTTTCACGGGATTACGGGCAGCGGGAAAACCGAGGTTTACGTTGATATAATACATAAAGTACTCGATAGTGGCTCTCAGGTTTTGTTTCTTCTTCCTGAAATTGCCTTGACAACGCAAATTGTGCTTCGTCTCAAACGCATTTTTGGCAATAAAATGGGCGTTTACCACTCTAAATTCTCTGATAACGAACGCGTGGAAGTCTGGAAAGGCGTGGTAGAAGGAAAGTACCAATTTGTGGTTGGGGTACGCTCGGCGGTATTTTTACCGATGGATAACCTCGGGCTTATTATTGTGGACGAAGAACACGAAACTTCCTACAAGCAATTTGACCCCGCCCCCCGCTACCACGCCCGCGACGTAGCAATCATGATTGCCTTGCGACAAAAAGCAAAAGTGCTTTTGGGTTCGGCAACGCCTTCAATGGAATCTTACCACATGGCACAGCGAGGAAAGTACGGCTTGGTGGAACTAAACCAACGCTACGGCGATGCTCAATTACCAAAAATAGAACTCGCTGATTTAAAGAAAGAACGGGCTGAAAAAACAATGAAAAACGATTTTTCGAGCAGTTTATTGAATGCCATCTCTGAAAACATCAATAAAAACGAACAGACCATTATTTTTCAGAACCGCCGCGGCTATTCGCCGTACATGAATTGCATGGAATGTAATTGGATTGGCGAATGCGACCAGTGTGCCGTGAGTTTGACCTACCACATGGGCAGCCGGCAGTTGATTTGTCACTACTGCGGCTATAATGAACCCGAACCCAAGCTTTGTCCGGTTTGTAATTCCCCGAAACTACGAACAATGGGCGTTGGAACGGAGAAAATTGAAGACGAACTCAATGAGTTTTTTCCGCAGGCAAAAACACTCCGCATGGATCTTGACACCACCCGCACAAAGAATGCGTACCAACAATTAATTGGCGAATTTCAGCAAGGAGAAGTAGATATTTTAGTAGGAACGCAGATGATTAGCAAGGGGCTTGACTTCGGAAAAGTAAGCCTCGTGGGTATTTTTAACGCCGACCGCATGATTCACTTTCCAGATTTCAGGGCTTCTGAGCGGGCTTTTCAAATGCTGACGCAAGTAAGCGGCAGGGCGGGGCGGCGGGATACGCCCGGGCGGGTAATTATTCAAACGGCAAGCCCAGAGCATCCGCTTTTAAAAATGGTGATTGAAAACGACTACCATACGTTCTTTGAAACTGAGATTAAAGAACGGCAACGTTACAATTATCCGCCGTTTACGCGGGTGATTAAAATAACAACGAAGCACACCGAAAAGCACGTTTCGCTGCAAGCCGCCCAAGAACTTGCCCGACAACTCGCCCAGCAAATGGGCAGCGAACGGGTATTGGGACCCGAAAGAGCGATGGTAGAAAGAATCAGGAACAAATACCTGTTTGAAATTTGGCTGAAACTCGAAAAAGACAAACTCAACATCAAAGCCGCCAAGGATTTAGTGCGGCAAAAAGCGGAAGATTTAGCAACCGACAAGCGATTCAAAACCGTGCGGGTAGTAATTAATGTTGACGCTTTGTAATGATGAAGTACTTTAGCTAACGCCTTTAATTTCCGCCGAAAACTGTTCGTACTCCTGCTCTTCAACAATTTCTTTAATTCGGGAAACGGTTTCCGCGAGTTCGGTGAATGTATTGTACAGCGGGGCAATTCCCAACCTAATATTTGTTGGCGGACGGAAATCAGGAATGATGATTTTTGCGTTCGCTTTTTTCGGGGAAATCATCGCTTGGTTAATCTGAAAACCGTTCGGGTGTTGAATCGAAATGTGCGAACCACGCTCCGACGAATCCAACGGCGAAGCAATTTTGAAACCGAATGGAACAAGTTCGCTCTCGATCATTTTCAATAAAAACTCCGATTGTTGAACACTTTTTCTTCGCAGATTTTCCATTCCGGCATCGTTCATAATGTCAAGTCCCGGCTCTATTCCCGCCATTGAAAGCACCGTCGGAGTTCCCGCCGCAAAGCGTTGGATTCCGCTATCAGCGGCGTAATTTTCGGCAAATTCAAACGGACTTTTGTGTCCGAACCATCCCGCAATCGGGTTTTGGAGCTGTTCTTGCAATTCTTTCCTAATATATAAAAACGCCGGAGCACCAGGCCCACCGTTCAAATATTTATAAGTACAGCCCACCGCCATATCCGCACCTGATTTATTCAGTTGCAAATCTACCGCTCCCACGGCGTGACTCAAATCCCAAAGTGTCAACGCACCGTTTTCTTTGGCAAGTTGATTCACCGCCGCCATATCGTACATAAACGCACTTTTGTAAGCCACGTGGCTTAGAGAAATAAAAGCCGTTTCCAAACTCAACGCCGCTTCAATGGCTTCCATTGAAGT
>JANQUM010000378.1 GCA_030731175.1 Spirosomataceae bacterium | reverse complement strand
TTATTTCCCGTATTTTGCCAACCAAAGTTATAGGCGGGATAGCCCGTTCCGAACAGCCATTCGTCAAAAAAGTATTTTAAATCCTGTCCTGCTGTTTGCTCGGCAATCGCCTGAAAATCACGGATGGAAGCCACGCTGTTTTGGTACTGATTTAGGTAATTTTTCAGCGTTTTGAAGAATGTTTCGTCGCCTAAAACTCCACGTAGCATGTGCAGCACGGTCGCACCTTTTGCGTAAGTACGTCGGTAATTAAAAATCTGATTAATACTGCTGGTGTTTTGGACAAAAATACTTCCCGTTGCTTCTTTGGCGAAATCCATATTTTCGTTTATTTCGCGTTGGTACGCCGCTTCGCCGCCCGCAGATTCGGTGTAAAGTGCCTCACAGAACGTGGCGAAGCCTTCGTTTACCCAAATATCTGACCACGTTTCGCAGGTTACGTAGTTGCCAAACCACTGGTGGGCAAGTTCGTGGGCAATTAATCCGGTGTCAAATCCACCCATTGAACTGACGGTTTGGTGTTCCATCCCGCCGCCAAAACCGCATTGGGCGTGTCCGTATTTCTCTTTGATGAACGGATATTGCCCAAATTTTTCGGAGAAAAAACCGAGCATCGGCGTGGTCAAATCTAGTTGGTTTCTGACGCTTGTAGTCAGAGCTTCGGGGTAGATAAAATGGCTGACGAGCATAGAGTCCGTTGCTGAATATTTGTAATAATCATCGTATTGGGTGTAGTTAGAGCACGCCACCGAGATCAAATAGTGAGCAATTGGGTTGCGGTTTTTCCACTGATACGTACGGAGGTTTCCGCTGTCAACGGTCTGCATTAATTTACCGTTTGAGACGCTCACAAATTGCTGCGGCATGGTTATCCAAACGTCAGAAGAATCGGCTTTATCGTTTGGGTTATCCTTGCAAGCCCACCAATCAGGTGCTCCGTAAGGTTCGCTCAAACTCCACACCACCGGTGCGTTATTCGACCCGTGCGTACCAAATTCAAAACTCCCGAAATTATTGCTTGGCGGTGAGCCCTGGTAAAAAACCGTCACCGTTTTTTGTTGATTCGCAGCGAGTTGCGTGCTTATTCGGATGCGATTATTGGTATGGTCAAACGTGAGCGTATCGCCTTCTTTCGAAATTACGAGGGCAACCGTATGCGAATTATTAAGATCCAAGAAGAAACTATTTGCCGCTTGCACCGCCGTAAAACCAACGGTGGTTGAGCCGCTCAACCGCTTCGCCGGAACGTCAATATTAATGTCGATTTTGTAATAATTTACGTCG
Source organism: Spirosomataceae bacterium (assembly GCA_030731175.1). GTDB lineage: Bacteria > Bacteroidota > Bacteroidia > Cytophagales > Spirosomataceae > JANQUM01. The sequence continues at coordinate 1,922 of JANQUM010000378.1, read as the reverse complement.
ATTGTTGCATCGCCGGGAAAAGCAATCCGGGCGTTTTTATCACGAATTACCTGACGGTTAAATGCCGCTTGCTTTGCTTCGGCACATTGCTCGGCGGCGTTATATTGCTGTGCAGATAGCAAAGTAGGTAAAAATAAGAGTATAAAAAGTTTTTTCATGGGATTATATAGGTAGAACAACTGTAAAGTTAGCAGCATTTTACGCAACTTCGTAATCAAAAGCTTATTGGTTAAAAGCAAAACGAACAATCTGAACTCACTAACCTAAAAACGCAGTAACTTATTAACTTGCAAAATGATAACACTAATTGGAGCCGGAAATTTGGCGTGGCATCTTGCCAAAAATTTTGAAGCGAAAGGTTTTACTGTAAACGCCGTTTACAGCCGCAAAATTGCGGATGCAAAAACCGTAACCGCCGAACTCTACCACGCTGAAGCTACCGATTCGCTCGATTTTTCGGAAAGCGAATCCGAGTTATTTGTCCTCGCCGTTTCGGATGATGCCCTTGAAAAAGTAGCCGAAAAGCTTCATTTGCCGCTTGACGCTACGCTTGTGCACGTTTCTGGCTCGCAACCTGTGAGTTTGCTCGAAGAAATTTTCGACGACCGGCCTGACGTTTTTTGCGGCGTTTTTTATCCGTTGATGACGTTCACAAAATACAAACCGCTTGACTTTTCGAGCGTACCGATTTTGTTGGAATGTGCTGATGAATCATCGCTTAAAATGCTGCGGGAAATTGCGAGAAAGCTCACAACAGAAGTTCATATTGTTGACTCCGAGCAACGGAAAGTGCTGCACCTTGCGGCTGTTTTTGCTTGTAATTTCACCAATCATTTATTGGCAGTTTCGCAGGAAATAACGGAAGCAAACGATTTGAAATTTGACTTGTTGAAGCCACTTATTTACGAAACTTTAGAGAAAGGTTTAAACGCCGCTCATCCCGCTGATGTGCAAACAGGCCCAGCAATCAGGAAAGACGCAAAAATCTTGCAAAAGCACGAAGAAATGCTCGAGGATGACCCCGAATTGCGGGAGCTTTACCGTATGTTGAGTACAAGTATTCAGACATTTTTTGCTTAGTTTTAACCTCTCAAAAAAAACAGATTATCAAATGAACTTTAAGAAGTTAGGCACATCAGTCCTCGGCGGATTTATTGCACTTTCCTGCAATTTATCAGAGTCCGATAAAACTACCGAAGGTGCTCCCAGCGTGAATATTGGTGAGGTAAACGAAGTGTTTGTAAAGGCCCTCAATTTCCCCGAAACCATTACGTATTTGGGTATTGAAAAACCCGCTGACACGAGTATTGTTGAATTTACTGGAAATATTCCCGACGGAATGATTGGTATAAATGGTGGCATTGTGCGGATTGGTTCGGAGGAAGGATTCGACCACGAACGCCCCATGTTTTGGGCGAGAGTAAAACCTTTTTTGATGGATAAGTCTCCGGTGACAGTTGCTCAATTTCGTGAATTTATCAAAGCGACGAATTTCAAAACCCAAGCCGAAACTTTTGGCGATGCCGGAATGATTGACGAGTCAACGGGAAACGCCTGGATTTTGAAACCCGGGGCAAATTGGGAGTACCCAATGGGAAAAGACTTCCCGAAAGCGGCTGATAATCATCCGGTTACGCAAGTTTCCTGGAATGATGCTACTGCCTACGCAGCGTGGGCAGGCAAGCGACTGCCCAACGAAATTGAATGGGAACACGCCGCCCGAAACGCCCGAAATTCACGGGATATTTACTCGTGGGGAAACGAAATTAAAACCGAAAAGGGTTACAACGCAAACGTTTGGCAAGGCACTTTTCCGAACGTTTACTACAACGAAGACGGCTACGCTCAAACTTCGCCCGTCGGCAAATTTGGCAATACGCCCTTGGGATTAACAGATATGAGCGGCAACGTGTGGGAGTGGT
>JANQUM010000377.1:2162-3220 GCA_030731175.1 Spirosomataceae bacterium | reverse complement strand
TCGGCGATTTGCTCATTTTCAAAAGATTCTCGCTCCATCACGTGGCACCAATGGCACGCCGAATAACCAATACTTACCAATATCGGTTTGTCTTCATTCTTTGCTTTCAGCAAAGCTTCTTCTCCCCACGGAAACCAATCAACGGGGTTATGAGCGTGCTGTTGTAAATACGGTGAAGTTTCTTTGGCGAGGCGGTTGGTCATGGTTCTTTAAAATTATAAACCCACGGCTGCTGCCGTGGGTTCTGTTAAAATATCTATTGTCTTTAATCTTTTGTCTGCTATCAATCTATCGAAAACACTTTATCTTTCACACCTTTATTGAACTTGATGCCTGAAATTTCGGAAGAGGTTTCCATCGCTCCTCTGCCTCCGGCGGTAACTTGTTTGGTAATTTTTGGAAACAACACTTCGCTTCCTTTGAATTTCCCGTAGCTCTCGTACATCGCAGTACTTTCAAAATCGCCCTGCGGAGAAGAGTTCTTCGAGATTGATTTCACTTTTAGCCCAGATGCTACATCGTAGAAATTACTGAAAGATTTGCTCCCCTTCTTGAGCGTCACTTTATAGGCATCTTTTTCGTTTACTTGCTCAATTCCATCCACAACGGCCTCGTAGCCACTTTCAAGGTAAAGCATTTCGGCAAACGGGTGCATTTGTAATCCTGCCATTTGGGCCTCTTCGCCTTCGAGTGGCTTATTGCCTCCACCCCACGGACTTGCCCGATTGAACCGCTCGCCGTCGTATTTCATGCTCATCATTTCACGCCCGTTGGCATAGACAGACATCGCCCCTTTATATTCGGGCATTTTGTGAATCATTTCTGTTTCGGCAAAACCACGGCTGGAGCTACTCGTCATGCTTATCGTCATATCTTCGATCAATCCAACGGCATCTTTTCCGCCAACAGCTGTGACGTAGTTTTCAAAAATTTGCGAAGCCGTTGGCAAATCTTGTGCAAACGCCACTACATTCAAAATAAGCAAGAAAGCGATTAACTTAATTTTTTTCATTTTTGTATTTAAAATTTAAAGTGACTCATAAATTTATAACAAAAGC
>JANQUM010000377.1:0-2152 GCA_030731175.1 Spirosomataceae bacterium | reverse complement strand
CGTCAAATGTTGTTTTTGTTGAACAAGTCAAAGTAAAAAAATATATGCCGAAAGAAAAAATATCCGTTTGTTGGTTTCGCCGAGATTTACGTTTGCACGACAACGCCGCACTTTACCACGCTCTCAAAAGCGACTACAAGGTACTTCCGCTGTTTATTTTCGACAGAAACATTTTGGATAAATTAGAAGAAAAAGCAGACCGACGGGTTGAATTTATTCACGAGGCAATCCACGAAATGCAGGCTAAACTCAACGAATTGGGTTCGGCCATGATGGTAAAATACGGAAAACCAAAAGAGATTTGGGCAGAGCTTACGGATCAATATAATATCGCCGAAGTTTACGCCAACCACGATTACGAGCAATACGGCATTGACCGAGATGACGAAATTTGTAAAATGCTGAACGGCAAAAGCATTGCTTTTTATACCAGTAAAGACCAGGTAATTTTCGAGAAAAACGAAATTCTGACCGGCAGCGATACGCCGTACAAGGTTTTCACGCCGTACAGCCGCACGTGGAAAGAGAAATTGACAAACGAATATTTCATTAAACCCTACCCCACCGAAAAGTATTTTGACAACTTGTTGAAAACCGACGGCAACTATTCTATTCCGACTTTAGAAGCCATGGGCTTCACGAAAGTAAATGAGCCTTTCCCCGATAAAGAAATCAGAAAAGAAGTTGTTGAAAAGTACGCAGAACAACGAGACATCCCTGCCATAAAAGGCACAACCGAAATCAGTATTCACCTGCGTTTCGGAACGGTCAGTATTCGTGAATTGGTGCGTAAAGCTCTGAAATTAAACGAAAAATGGCTAAACGAACTCATCTGGCGAGATTTCTACATGAATATTTTATGGCATTTCCCGCATATTAACGAGCGAAAGTCGTTCCGCAAAGAGTACGATAATATTGAGTGGCGAAATAACGAAGACGAGTTTCAACGCTGGTGCGAGGGCAAAACGGGCTTCCCGATCGTAGATGCCGGAATGCGACAACTTAACGCAACGGGCTTTATGCACAACCGCGTGCGAATGATTACATCAAGTTTCCTGATTAAAGATTTACTCGTAGATTGGCGTTGGGGCGAGGCATATTTCGCCCAAAAATTAAACGATTTTGAATTTTCATCAAATAACGGCGGCTGGCAATGGGCGGCGGGAAGCGGCGTAGATGCCGCACCATATTTTCGGGTTTTCAACCCCGATTCGCAAGAAAAAAAGTTCGACCCCGATCATAAATACATTAAAAAATGGGTTCCCGAATTCGGAACAAAGGCTTATCCAAACCCAATGGTTGACCACAAGGAAGCTCGTTTGCGGGCATTGAGAGTATATAAAGAGGGCTTGGAAAGAAAAGAGTAGCTTACGGCTCGGTTTTTTATTGTAAGGTTTGTGAAAAGTATAATTTATGAAAATACCCAAACTCTACGCCCTCTTTCTCGCTATTATAATTGCGTTCGGCTGCATTGCTTTTACATTTTCCGAGAAAAAAATCGGCAATGAAGCAATTGAAGAGTCAGACGAAACCGAAACAATAGCTATCGAAGAGAATAAACCGTTCGACAAAATGATGTTGGCGTTGACACACAAGCGTTGTGTAAATTGCCATCCCGCCGGAGACCGGCCGTTGCAAGGCGAAGACAGTCACATTCATAACTATAATGTACAACGTGGCATCAACGATTCGGGAATCGGGGCGTTGAATTGTCGGACGTGTCATCAGAAACAGAACAGTAATTTAGCGGGAGTTCCTGGAAATGACAAGTGGAAATTAGCTCCCCGTGAAATGTTTTGGGAAGGTTTAACAAGGGTAGAAATTGCCCGCTCGATGACAAATCCTGAAATTAACGGAGGAAAGACGTTAGAGGAAACTATAAAGCATTTGACCGAAGACGAATTGGTACTTTGGGCGTGGGAACCGGGCATCAGCCAAGACGGAACGCCACGCGAAAAACCACCGATTTCTAAAGAAGAATACATCAAAGCCGTAAAAGACTGGTACGCCGGAGGGGCGGTGATACCGGAGAAATAATATGAAAGTAAATTTTACAATCAATAACGCAACCGCTTCTGTTGAAGCCGCCGAAAACGAACCACTCCTCTGGATAATCCGAGATAAACTGGACCTGAAAGGTACGAAGTTTGGT
>JANQUM010000376.1 GCA_030731175.1 Spirosomataceae bacterium | reverse complement strand
AGCCAGAAGAAGTGGCCTCTGTGGTCTCGTTTTTGGCGAGTAAAGATGCTTCATTTATCACCGCCGAAACTATCCAAATTGGCGGTGGTCAGGCACTCGGAATTTAATTGGTCATAACTCTATAATTCACCGCGGAGGTATCAATGATATCTCCGTGGTAATTTAAAATAAAAAATGGGTGCAATATCTGAAAATACTCGCTCAATTCTTCAATCGGTAAGCACCGCAACGGTAGCAACTGCTCTCTTTAAAAGAGGGCTGAAGAATCAATTTATTCAGGGAATCGAACCATTAAAGAAGGGCAAACCCACGATGGTTGGCGAGGCATTCACGCTAAGGTACATTCCCGCTCGGGAAGACTTGAACCCAATAACGATTTTTCAAGACCCAAATCACCCGCAACGCGTAGCGGTAGAAACCTGTCCCGAAGGAGCCGTTTTGGTTATGGATAGCCGCAAAAATGCCCGTGCCGCATCAGCGGGTTCTATTTTAGTAACTCGGTTGATGGTTAGAAAAGCGGCTGGAATCGTAACCGACGGAGGTTTTAGAGATTCGGCCGAGATTGCCGAACTGCCATTTCCAGCTTTTCATCAACGCCCATCCGCACCCACAAACCTTACGTTACATCAAGCCATTGATATAAATGTACCCATTGCTTGTGGTGACGTTGCCGTATTTCCCGGTGATATAATTCTCGGGGACGATGACGGCGTAATGGTCATTCCCGCAGCAATTGCGGATGATATTGCCATTGAATGCCAAAACATGACACTTTTTGAGGATTTTGTCTTGGAAAAAGTGCGAAACGGTCAATCTATTATCGGCTTATACCCGCCTACAAATCCTGAACATTTGGCGGCTTTCGAATTGTGGAAAACTTTAAGAACCGACTAATTTTTCATTAGGTAAATTTCTTATTATCAATTGCTTAAGGCTTTTTCGTTTAGTAATATTTGATATTTCGTTTTAAAAGCAGTGTGCCATAATTATAAACTTCAACAATCGTATTTCAATTATTTTTCAAATAATAACTTTTAACAAACCCAATGTGTATGAATAGACATTTCTCAAGGCTCTCGAAGTTGAGCCTCCTGACGATCCTTACGGTTTTTGGATTGTCATGCTATGCAGAATTGATGGCAACATCTTTTGCAGCCCCCAAAGGTCAGCCACGGCAGGCGACTTTTTCCAGTCAAATGGACAACAAAAATGTGGCTACCATAGTAGCAAATATCGAAGTAAAAGGTAAAGTATTAGATGCTTTAACGGGCGAGGGACTCCCTGGGGTTAGTATTCTGATTAAAGGCTCAACGAAAGGGGCTACCACAAATACCTCAGGAGAATATCAAATAAGCGTACCTGATGGAAATGCCGTGTTGGTGTTTAGTTTTGTAGGCTACACAGCGGTAGAAGAGAGGGTAGGCAACAAAACCATTTTGAACGTAAACCTTTCAACCGATGAAAAAACACTCGAAGAAGTAGTGGTAGTAGGTTACGGGACGCAGAAAAAAGGCAACGTCACAGGAGCCATTGCCAAGTACAAAAACGACAATATGGACGAAGCTCCCGTGTCACGGGTTGACCAAGCTCTTCAAGGAAAGATTGCGGGTGTACAAATTCAAAATACATCCTCTGATGCTGGTGCAGATCCAAGAATTAGGATTCGTGGATTAAGCTCCGTGAATGCCGGTGCAAGCCCATTAGTTGTGGTTGACGGCCATCCGGTTGCTGACGGGCTTTCTTTCGTTAACCCCGCCGACGTTGAGTCTGTGGAAGTTTTAAAAGATGCTGCCTCAGCAGCTATTTACGGTTCACGAGGGGCAAGTGGCGTTATTCTAATTACAACAAAAGGTGGTAAAAGCGACAAAACCAAGTACAATTTCAAGTACTCAACGGGTATAAAACAAGCATACAGCCGCTACGATATCCTTACAACAGACGAGTATGTGACTCGCCTTTTTGACGAAGCTGCAATCCGAGCAACTGATCCTGCAATTCCAGCAAATCAAAACACGATTATCTCGCAGGACAGGGCTGCATATATTCTTGAAAAAGAAATAGTAGGTGCCGCTACAGACTGGCAAAGTGAAGCGTTGCGAACTGCAAACGTGAGCAATATCCAGCTAAACGCTTCCGGCGGAAAACAAGGATTAAAATACTACGTATCAGGTGGTTATCAGAACGACCAAGGTATTATGTACCACAGTGAGTACGAAAAAATAAACATCCTTACAAAGTTGAATATCGATTTGGGAAAGAAGGTAAAGTTGAATCTTAACATCAGCCCTTCATTCATCAAAAGAGAAAGGCCGGGTATTGAATTTAACGACTTTGCTCGTTGGAGAACTTTCCAGCCCGTTTTTCTAAACGAAGCAACTGCTGCATGGGTTAGAGAAAGTCCACTTTACAGTAACGTACAAGCTGGAGATTACGCTCAAGCTCGTTATTTTTCTGGTCGGACTTATTCAGGTACAATGCCAGACGGTACAACCTGGAGCAGCGGGACATCAGTTGTTAGTCCGTTCAATACGAGTAATCAATCTCCCAAATCTGTACTAGAATCAAGAAACTACTCAACAAATGACTACCGGGTACTTTCATCGGGAGATTTGAATTTCAATATCCTTCCGGGGCTTGACTTTAAAACCCTTGGCAGTGTTTATGTAAATCATACTAATGGCTTGGATTTTACGAAACGTAATTCTGCAAGAGCGGGAAACGTAAACCGTGGAGTTTACAATAATAACCTTTTTGTTGATTTATTGAGCGAAAATACGTTAAACTATAGTAAGAAAATCGACAACCATAGCATCGGTTTATTAGGTGGTTTTACGGCTCAATCTACTCGTATTTCTCAGTCAAGGGTTACGGGTACGGATTATCCGAGTGACGACATCACTACGTTAAACACGGCTTTGGCGGTTGACTTAACCAACACTTACACTACGCAAAACCAAGTAGGGTTATTGTCGTATTTAGGAAGAGCAACCTACGCCTACAGCGATAAATACCTATTATCAGCAAGTTTTCGTGCTGATGGAAGTTCGTATTTTGCACCGGGAAATAAGTGGGGATATTTTCCGGCGGTTTCTGCAGGGTGGGTAGTTTCAGAAGAAGGTTTCTTGAAGAATACCGATTGGATCAGCAACTTGAAACTACGAGGAAGTTACGGTGTTTCGGGTAATAACCGAATTGTTGAATTTGCCTTCGTTGATTTACTTTTTGCGGCAAATTATCCTTTTGGTGCAACAA
>JANQUM010000375.1 GCA_030731175.1 Spirosomataceae bacterium | reverse complement strand
GAAGCAATTTCATTAATGAATGACGGCAAATCGCAGCCAATGAAACTCGTGATAGATACGGGAGCTGGGCATGCACTCATGCTCAACGCAACCGGAAATCAAGAAACGATTTCGTTACCCGAAAAAGTAATTCGGGCAAATTTGGGACGAGGATTAAACGGCGATATAAACGGACATTTGGGGCGGGTGGATAAGGTTAAACTCGGAAATTTAGAAATTGATAATATCCTCGCTTCATTTCCTGATAGCATTTCGTTTAGTATGAAATTTCCACCAACCGATTACGATCGGCAGGGAAGCATTGGTTGTGAATTGCTTCGACGTTTCAAAGTTACACTCAATTATCGGGGAAGTTACATGGCTTTACGCCCGGTTAAAGTTCGGCTAAAAGAACCTTTTGAACACGATATGAGTGGGCTGGAAGTACGGGCAGAAGGTGCTAACTTTAATCGTTACTTTGTTCGATCAGTTGACGATTACTCTCCCGCAGCACTTGCAGGAATTATGGAAAACGACGAGTTGGTCTTTCTAAATAATAAAAACGTTAGCGATATGACCATCAGCGAAATAGTGCGAATTTTGTCACGCAAAGAAGGAAAGGCCGTCGAAATTTTTGTGCGGCGAAATGGCACTTTACAGTTCTTTTACTTTACTTTGGAGCGTTTCATTTAATTTATTGCTACTGAATGGGTTCTAACCGTCTTGTTTTAATTCTTATTTTTATTGGCATTGGCTATTTCTTGGTTTATAAAGACAGCGAAGGGCCACTTTCAAAGTTTACTGGTTCTTTAGGGAAAGTATTTTCTACCGAAAATGCACCCAACAACGAAAATCCATACAAAGCAAAAGAAAATCCGGCAAGCAATAGCAGCGGAATTGTTGCCGATGCTCAGGATGTAATCACAAAAAAAGCCGAGAAAAAGGCGTCAGACTTTTTGGGTGAATTTAAAGATAAATTATTCGGAAAATCTCCGTCTATCGAAAACGATTTGCCCGTAGCGTATTTCCCCGTTTCAAAGAAAAAACTCGAAATTGTGGCACACAAAGCTTACACATTAGGCTACGACGAAGACCACGAACAAGCAGCGTGGACATTTCATGAGCTCACAAAAGCCTCAACAATTGGAAATGCCTCCCGCAACGGGCTTGATTTTATGCCCGACAAATTGGTGAAATCGGGTTCTGCACTTTCATCTGACTTCAGCCGATCAGGCTACGACCGCGGTCACCTCGTACCCGCCGGAGATTTTAAATGCTGTCAGGATTTACTCACCGATACCTTTTGGGTCAGTAACCTCATTCCGCAAGACCCTGATTGCAACCGTAACGTTTGGAATAACTTGGAACAACAAACGCGAAATTGGGCGAGAAAGAAAAACCGTGTTTACGTGTTTACGGGGCCGGTTTTAAAGCAAGGATTGAAGAAAATCGGACAATATAACCGTATTTCTGTCCCAGAAAGTGTCTACAAAATCATCTTGTTTATCGATGATGCAAATCTTGAAAACTCCCAAGTGAAGGCATTTATGATGCCCAATAAACCAAACTTAGGTAATAATTTTAATCTATTTAAAGTTTCTGTGAACGACGTGGAGCGTGCTACCGGGCTTGATTTTATGGCTTCGTTACCTGACGAATTAGAAAACCGCCTCGAAGAAACCATTTCCTCGGCAAGGTGGTAATCTGGAAATTTTATTTCCTATTTTTACACTCACGCTAACTCACTCGGTAGGTATTTATGAATAGTTATACTTTGGTCATTTATTTGTCCGGCATTGTTGTTATATCATACTTATATAATATCGTCAGCCGCAAAACCCGCGTACCATCGGTGCTGCTTTTGCTCGGAACAGGAATTTTTCTTCGTAACTTTTTTGACGGCAAACTCCTTCCATTTGATGTAATCAGCAAAGGGGTAGAAACGCTCGGAATCATTGGTTTGATAATGATTATCCTCGAAGCAGCCCTTGATCTTAATATCAGGAAAGATAAGCTGTTGATGATCGGGAAAGCGTTCTCTTCGGCGTTGATTATCTTGATATTTTCGTCGTTTTTTATTGCGTATTTGATGAATTATATGCTCAAAGAGCCGTTTGTCAATTGCCTGATTTACGCCGTTCCGCTTTCCATTGTGAGTAGTGCAATTGTGCTGCCTAGTGTAGATATGCTCACACCCGAACGCAAAGAATTCATCATTTACGAAGCGTCGTTTTCTGACATTCTCGGGATTTTATTTTTTAACTACCTCATTAGTGTTGAGCAATTTACGCCGCTTTCGGGTGTGATGTACGCGGGTAATATTATTCTCGGCACGTGCCTCTCTTTTGTGGTGGCTTTAGTATTGATTTACCTGATGTCAAAAATAACGCTTCATGTAAAGTTTTTCCTAATGTTTGCCGTGCTCATCGGCCTTTACACCATCGGTAAGTTACTCAAATTACCCTCGCTTATTATCATTCTACTTTTTGGTTTATTGGTGAATAATCCGGCTTTAATTCGCCCTAAAGTACTACTCAAATACATAAACCTCGACTCTTTTAAAAAATTAGGCGAACAGCTAAAAGATATCACTGCCGAAACCTCCTTTATCGTCCGAACGTTCTTTTTCCTGCTTTTCGGTTATTCCATTAATACCGCTGTTCTTATCGAAAAAGACGTTTTGGTTATCGGTTCTATGATCGTCGTACTTTTGCTCATTGTGCGGTTTACTTTCTTGAAATACCTGAATCCGAAAGAAAACCCACTGCCCGAGCTGCTAATTATGCCACGTGGATTAATCACAATTTTATTGTTCTACAATATCCCAAAAGTCCACACGCTCGTGAATTTTAACCAAGGGATATTGTTTTTCGTAATATTAGTGACCAGTTTTCTGATGATGATTGGGCTTTTGTTCACCAAAAAAGATGTGGTTGAAGAAATCGAAAGTTCAGATCACCATATGTTATGAAAAATACGGGATATTATCCAGCATTGCGTTATCACTTTTTAACGCCCATATATGATATTTTTATTCAGCTCGTTGTTCCCGAAAAAAAAGTCAAAAACCGAACAATCGAACTTGCCCGTTTAAAAGCTGACGAAAAAGTGTTGGACTTTGGCTGCGGAACAGGAACGCTGCTCAAGCTGCTTATAAAAAGGCATCCTTATGTGAATTGCACTGGCATCGATAATGACCCGCGAATGCTCAAAGTTGCAGCTGAAAAGTTACGAGGAATCTCAAACGTGCAATTGGTTGAATATAACGGGCATCCGA
>JANQUM010000374.1 GCA_030731175.1 Spirosomataceae bacterium | reverse complement strand
ATCTGGGACGGTTGGCTAAAAAACGGAACAAAAATACAAGAAGTTATTGCGGATTTGGGCAAGGCAAATTTTGATCCCGAATTTTACAAAAGATACGAGAACGAAATCATCACCAAATATAATTCTTCAACCGGAAGTAGTGTACCGCTACCCAAAAAGAAAGGATTTTTTGCTTCACTATTCAGCTAAAAATAACATGAGAAAAATAATAAAATTTATAGGCATTAGCCTTTTCTTTGTAGCAATGGGACTCTGGTTCGCTACCTTGTTCATGAATAAATACACATTGACCCAAGAAATTTTCGAAGCTGAAATTTCCGAGGAACACCAAAAAATTCTCGCTCCCGAAATGGGCGAAATTATCGGAAAAGAATACCCGAACGTCCAATCATTTTCGATGGCGATAAAAGGTGTTCAAGATAAAGTCAACTCAGAGTTTGATAAAGTACAGGCGTGGGACAAAAAGGTTTACGGCTACGAAATGAGCTTAACTCGTAAAACAGCATCAGGCCTTTTGGCAAGTAATAAGTTGCTGTTCTTTCTTTTAACTTATGTGCTGGCAACCATTGGTGCATTGATGTACATTTTGCCGGACATGAAACTGCTTCCTGGAATCAAAAACAACAATATTTATTTCAGACCATCAAAAACACGCGGCTGGTTGGGAATCGGAATTGGGATTTTCTTAGTAAGTTTTTATATTTTTCTATATTTCTTCCCGCACCTCATTTCCAATTGGATTGTAATGGTTGATCCCGTCAGCAAAATATTAAGCGGCGGCGAAGCAAGTCAATGGTTTATGTACGGTTTTCTCTACACCATTTGCATTACCGTGATGGGAATCAGAATGCTTATTAAATACCGGGGAAATAAATACCAAACATTCCGAACGCTCTCGGTGATGTTTTTTCAGCTTGCCATCGCATTCATTTTACCCGAAATACTGGTTCGGTTAAATCAGCCTTACGTTGATTTAAAAAATATGTGGCCGCTCGATTACAGTTTCTTCTTCGACTACCGAATCAGCGAAAAACTTGCAGCCGGAACGTTCGGGATTTTCGCATTAGTTTGGGGAATCGTACTTTTCGCTATCGGAGTACCGGTATTAGTTTATTTCTTCGGAAAACGCTGGTATTGCTCGTGGGTTTGCGGTTGCGGTGGACTCGCCGAAACATTGGGCGACCCGTTCCGTCAGTTATCAGACAAATCATTAAACGCCTGGAAGGCAGAGCGTTACATCATTCACGGCGTGTTAGTATTTGCCGTATTAATGACCATTGGCGTACTTTATACGTACTTTACCGGCAGCTATAATTTACTTGGATTTATTCCGACAGAATCTTTAAAATCGTGGTACGGTTTCGGAGTTGGGTCAATCTTCGCGGGCGTGGTTGGAACTGGCTTTTACCCACTAATGGGAAATCGCGTTTGGTGCAGGTTTGGTTGTCCGCTTGCAGCTTATCTTGGTTTTGTGCAACGTTTCAAATCCCGTTTCAGAATTACTACAAACGGCGGTCAGTGCATCTCCTGTGGAAACTGTTCAACGTTCTGCGAAATGGGCATTGACGTTCGGGCGTACGCCCAAAAAGGACAAGACATCGTTCGTTCTTCGTGCGTTGGTTGCGGCGTTTGTTCGGCGGTTTGCCCACGGGGAGTTCTTAACTTAGAAAACGGCTCTGTCAATACAAGAGTGCTTGAGGAGAGAGATTGGGTGAAGTGAGTTTTTGAGTTTTCAGGCAATTAGATTCAATTTTTCAGAGTTCATTTGCTTCAGTTTTTTAGCACAAAAGGGTCGGAATATTCCGACCCTTTTACATTTTTAGACTGCTTAAAAAATTTAAACCCGACAGGTGGCGTTACCATTTCATAGTTATCAATGCGTAATTTAAAGCTGATTAATATTTTAATAACGAGCTTAACTCGTGTAAAAAAGTCGTCTCTTTCTTGTTAAATCCGTGGAAAGATTCAGCTATTTTCTCCGCAGTATCATAGATTAATTGTCGATTTTTTTCCGTAAAAAGTCTGGGGTGTTCCTTCAAATATTCACCAAATTTCTTCAACGTATCGCCTTCGTGCCAGTCATTTTCATAAAGCCAGCTAAATACAATTTCAATCTGATAAGCAGCGTCTGTATCGAATTGATCAAAAGTAGCCTCTAACGGAAGCCAATACTCCTTTACAACAATGTAAAGTTTATTTACTTCGTTGAGCCTTACCGTTCCGTCTGCGTCCGCAATTCCGTAAAATACACGTCCTAATTGCTGATAGAAGCTCAGCATAGTTTCATTTGAAGGTTTCATGATAGTTGTTTTTTTGTAAAACTAAGCAATAGTCTTGATTCAAAATGTGATGAATCTCAGGAAAGTTAGTGACGATGCTAATGTTGTGTTTTTACAGCCAATTAAGTAAGAAACGGGCACCCGTTTCTTACTAACGCGGTTTTACTTGCCAAGTTCAATTCAAAACAAGGAAATTCAGCTGCAATTAATACTCAGACAATTTTTCACACTCGCAACTTAAAATGCTGTTTCGGTTGTGACTTCCTGAACATCACAATTCCGATTTGATAAAAATCAAGCGTTTGCAAAACGGCTTCGTGTTCTTTAATTTCCTCCCACGCTTGCCGCATTTCGTTTGACCAATAAATGTCATCAAAAATAAAAATAGAATCTTCGTTTGCTTTTTCAATGCAAAGCTCAAAATATCGCATTGTTGGCTCATAACGGTGATTTGCGTCAAAGAAAACGAGGTCAACTTTAGAAGTGTTTTTTAAAAAATCTGGCAGCGTTTCGTCAATATTTCCAATAATTTGTGAAACGTTTTTAAGTTGAAGTACTTCAAAATTATTTTCCGCAACGGCGGCAATTTTGGGACAACCTTCAAAAGTTATGATTTTATTTCCAGGATTTGCGGTAGCTAAATAAGCAGTCGTGATTCCGAGCGAAGTGCCGAGTTCTACAACGGTCGCGTTTTGAAAATAGTTTTTGAGAATTCTGTACAGAATGAGCTGCCATTTCAACGGCTTTTCCGAAGTTTTTGCAATCGAAGCAATGCTTCGCAAATTTGATTTATAGATCCGTGATCCGGCTCCAAAATCAGTAATTTCAATAGTGCGTTTGTCTTTTTTTAGCTTCGAGCGAAGCTGTTCAATAACCTCTGATTTTGCTGGTACAGAATCGCTTTTGACGACTTCAGTATAAAACGAAAATAAAAACGGGGAGTGAAGTGAATGCTCGTTTCCCGCAAGGAGAATATGCTTTAGCAGTGAATCTATTAGCA
>JANQUM010000373.1 GCA_030731175.1 Spirosomataceae bacterium | reverse complement strand
TCTTTGAATAGACGAACTATACTAATACATAAAAAAGGAACTCTAAAAAAATCCTTTTTTGGAAGAAAACTAATGAAAATTTGACGAAAAGAAATTACAAAGGGCCGATACCTTTGAGCAAAACGACTCTTTTGCCGAGGACAACGCAACCTCTTCAACCACAGAGATTGCTGGGAAAATCATTTTAGTCCCGAAGAATACGATTACGGCGTACCGCAATATAAAATGCAAGCAAATAACTATTCTGCTGATGATGAACTTTATTCAGCTCCGATAACGGTAGAATACACTTTTCGGGACGAGGCCAAAGAACAAGTTCATTACCTGAATTTTAGTGAAAAAGAATTGATGATTGCTGAGTTTATCGTTGATATGCTTGATGATACTGGCTTTTTACGACGTGAAATTGCCGACCTCACCGACGATATTTCTTTTGGTTTCAATGTTTTTGTAACCGAAGAGGAAGTTGCAACCGTTAAAAAAGTAATCAATCAATTAGAAAACGGGCTTGCCGCTTTTGACCTGCGTGAATGCCTCTGCCTCCAACTCCAAGAACTTAGAAAAAGGGGTAAAGATGTTGAAATTGCCCATAAAATTTTATCAGAATGTTACCATCAGTTTTCTGAGCGTGAATTTGAAAAAATAGCAGCAAAGCTCAACATTACACAATCAGATATTAAAGCGGCAATCGCATTGATTGCAACGCTTTCACCGAGCCCAATCAGAGGAAAAAATAGTTCTACTGTGGTCACAAATCACAGCATTATTCCTGATTATATAGTTGATATCATTGGAGAGCAGGTAATTGGGCAATTGAATAACCCTCGCAGCAGAAATTTTGGCGTGAACGAATATTACGCCAACTCGCTCTCAAATCATAAAGACCGCCAAACCCGCAGCTACGTGGGTAATAAAATCAAATCGGCAATGTGGTTTATTGATGCCATTCAGCAACGGCAACAAACCATGACCAAAGTAATAGAAACACTTGTTTACTTGCAAGAGCCGTATTTCAGAACAGGTAAAGTTGAAAATCTACGCCCAATGATTCTTAAGAACGTGGCAGATTTAATCGGCATGGAAATTTCTACGGTATCAAGGGTTACGAGTAAAAAATACGCACAGACGCCGTTCGGGATAATAAACCTGAAAGACCTTTTTACGGATTCTATTACGAATGAAGACGGAACAGAAATTTCAAACCGTCGGGTGAAAGAAATGGTTAAAAACATCATTGACACTGAAGACAAACTACACCCACTCACAGATACGCAAATAAAGTCGGTTTTAGAAGAAGACGGTATTTCATTATCACGCCGAACAATCACTAAATATAGAGAGGCGATGAGTATTGACGCTTCAAAATACCGAAGGGTTTTATAAAAACCACTAATTTTACCCGACATACAAACAGACAACTTCCAGAAAACACTACACTAAATGCCTAAGACCAAGATATTAGTAATTGACGACGATAACGATATTTGCTTGCTGCTCGAACGCTTCCTTGTCCGAAACGACTTTGAAGTTGCAACCGCCCAAAACGGACGAACCGGCATGCATAAAATTGATACGTTTCAGCCGAATCTTATCATGACTGACTTCAAACTCGGAGACATTAATGGTGTCGAATTACTGCAATACGCCAAATCTAAAAATGCTGCCGTTCCCGTTATCATCATCACGGGTTATTCGGATATAAAAGTGGCTATAAGCGTAATGAAGCAAGGAGCGTATGATTATGTTACCAAGCCGCTTTTTCCCGACGAAATTTTAATGACGGTGAAAAAGGCGTTGTCAAGCGTTGCTGCTTCGCCAGTAAATTCCGATTCTGATGAAATTACTGAGAAGTCACCGTCAACAACCACTAAGGCTTCCAACAAATCAAAAAGGTCAGGAAATAAAGCCCCTAAGGGTCATATTTTTGGTAATAGTGCCGTTTCTAAAAATCTGATGAAGCAAATTGACCTCGTTTCCCCCACAAATTTTAGCGTAATTATTTACGGCGAAAGCGGAGCGGGGAAAGAAGCAATTGCCCGCGAAATACACAATCGGAGCAAACGCTCCGGCGAAGCATTTGTGGCAATGGACTGCGGAGCAATTTCTAAAGAACTTGCCGGAAGCGAGCTTTTCGGTCACGAAAAAGGGTCGTTTACTGGAGCTTTGAACCAAAAAATCGGGCATTTTGAACTCGCTAATGGCGGAACACTCTTCCTCGATGAAATTGCCAATTTATCTTACGAAGTGCAGGTTTCATTGCTGCGGGTTGTGCAAGAACAACAAGTAAAACGTCTTGGCGGAACAAAAGAAATTAGCTTAGATGTGCGAATAATCATTGCAAGTAATGAGCACTTGCCTGATGCCATCAAAAAAGGTAAATTTAGGGAAGACCTTTACCACCGTTTCAATGAGTTCAGTATGACGGTTCCACCGCTGCGGGATCGGGGAGAAGATATTATGCTTTTCGCCGAATTTTTCCTTGATAAAACCAACGCCGAGCTTGGTAAGAAAGTAACTGGTTTTTCAAAAGAGGTAGTTGATTGCTTCATGAGCTATCCGTGGTACGGAAATCTGCGAGAGCTTAATAATATTGTGAAACGCACCACGCTACTATGCGAAGGTGACGTAATAGAAGCGAAGGTACTTCCGTTTGAGGTAATGAACCACGGTAGGGTCATGTTTGCCGACGAACCTCAGGAACTTGAAAATACGCAGCACAACGGTCATTTTGATAATAGAACATCGACTTCAGATGCTTCGCAAACAAGTTTTAACGACTTGAAAGCCGCCGCTCAAGAGGCAGAATTTGACACAATAATGAATGCCTTGAGGCAAACTAACTTCAATAAAAGCAAAGCTGCCCGTTACTTGAATATTGACCGTAAAACGCTTTACAACAAAATGCGGGCGTTGAATATATAGAAAACACCTAAAACCAAATTTTTCATTTTAAACGTGCTTTGCACCGATTGCTCGTGCCGTTATCATCCATATTACCAAATTCACATTACAAAGTTCTTGACCTATCTCTGATGGGTGGGGTACTTAAGTTGCTGCCTTACATTGTACACGTTACCGACTGCGAAACGGGTAAACTACTTTTCTTAGGCAAAAACCTGATTGAAATACTCGGTTATGATGGAGACGGTATTTCTGCACATGTCGCTAATTCCTTTGCCGAATCTGTAGATGCGTTTAAGGCTGAATATAACACTGGGCAAGAAATTTACCAACAGACCTACAAAGTTGAGCAGAAAAACGGTGATGTGTTGACAATTAATACC
>JANQUM010000372.1:2742-3298 GCA_030731175.1 Spirosomataceae bacterium | reverse complement strand
CAGCCAGAGCAATATAATATAGCTATTTTGGAGTATTTGAGTGGGGTTTGAAGAAAACAAAAACCTTTGCTAACTTTATAAAAAAATGATCGGGATATGGTAGTTGATAACATAGCTAAGGAGTTCAAAAACGCCCTCGAAGATTTATACGGTGATGAACTTGCCGACTTAATTCTGTTCGGCTCGTATGCCCGTGGCGATTTCAGAAAAGACTCCGACATTGACTTTGCAGTTGTTTTGAACAATCCAGCTACTACTTCTACCTCTGAAATTTCAAAAATCTCAACCATTGGTACTGATTTAAGTATGAAATACAATTGCTTTATTTCTTACATTGGAATACCAAAACACAAACTCGAAAACTCAGATTTAGGCATTTATCAGGAAATTAGGCGAGATGGAAAAAGAATATGAGACCCTTTCACGAAGCTTTTCTTTGGCTTGAACGAGCCGAAGACACACTCAACACCACGGCGGTAAACTTTGAAAACGACTTGCTTTTAGCAGTTGTGAACAGAGCATATTATACGATGTTCTATTGCATTTTGGCTTTATT
>JANQUM010000372.1:0-2732 GCA_030731175.1 Spirosomataceae bacterium | reverse complement strand
CTGGAGCATTTTCAAAATTCAGCGAACTATTTGTCAAAAGAGCTATTTTCCCAACGAAGAAGCGTATCAAATTAGGAAAGCATTTGAATATCGACAAGCCGTTGATTACGATATCGAAGTTCATATTTCTGACGCTGAGGCGTCAGAATTGTATAACAACGCCAAGAGCTTCTATGAATCAACTAAACTTTATTTGATGGGGCTTCAAAATGAATGATAGCAATTCTTAGCTGAAATCTGTTGAGGCTAGCCTTCTGATTCGATTCCACGTAGGATTACGGTATCGCGAGCAGACCACTCCCGTCGAAGAACTGGAGCTGTATAGCGAGGCTATTTTGGAGTTTCTGAGTGGGGTTTGAAGATTATAAAGAGAATTCATTATACGGTCATTTCCTGTTTGAGTACGTCCCAAAAGACGTACGAGTTTGAAATGATCTGTCCTTTTTTGTTTCGTATGTCACTTCGAGCGGAGTCGAGAAGTTGGACAAGCAAAAAATGAAAGACGACGAATAATATAACGACTTTAGAGTCTAAAATTTATCCCTACCTACCCCACCTCGATTTCAAACAGTAAACAAATCGGCTCTGTCTGATAATGCAGCGGTAAACTCGCGGTATTGGCAAGTTTGAATTCTCCCAAATAATCAAACCCCGACTTGGTATAATGCTCAACGAGGCGAGTATTTCGTCCGAGCGTGTCAAGTCGCACATATTTTCGACCATTATCTTTTGTGTATTGAATTGCCCATTCTACAATTCGTTTTACGAAGTGATTACCGCGAAAATCTGGATTTGTCGCAATTCTATGAATATAAACGCCATCGTCGCGGTCTTTTTCTTCCCAAATGGCTTTATCGTTTAGTGTGGTTGCCCAAACGCAGGCAATTTGGCCGTTAATCACGATTTTCCACTGATGATTTTCCTCGATTTCTTTTTTAATTATTTCGACATCAAATTCAGGCCAAATAACAACGGTTTGTTGCTCGCGTTGGTGCTGTCTTGCGTTTTCATACAATGCAAGAATGGTAGGTAAATCTGCGGGGACACTGTTCTGTATTGTCATTTTTTTTGTTATTGTGGGGGGGATAAAATCTGTAAGTGAATATAATAGGGAGTAAAATTTGACACCCATTTGTTACTATTTGCAATGAAAACGTCTTAAAATTAGTGAAAGGAAAGTATAACAAAATCGAATTTCACGAACCATAAGAATATATTTATCAAAGTTAAAAATTACCTAACTTTACCACTCATAACTAACTTAATTACCACGATGAAAAAAATAGTATTACTTATCACATTCTTTATATCCACTAATATCGCCTTTTCGCAAGGTATCGTAAGGGGCGGTGATATTCTTGACGGCAAACTCACAAACGGTTACTCCTTACTATTAAAAATTGACAATAAAATCCTCGAAAATGAGTGGGCATCCTACACTGATCTTCACGGCAAGACCAAAGAGCTTGACAAGCACCGCTTTTCTTTGACCCAATTGAAAAATAAAGCCGCCGAAATTGCAACGGGTGATTTTTCTATTGAATCTAAAGTGGTAGAATTTAAAGATTTTACCAAAATTTTCTGCACCGTTGAAGGAGCTAATTCTGCTAAAATCAACGAGGAAGCAATGCTGAATTTCTTAGCTGATTTTAAAGATCAAGCCGAAGCAAGTGAGTTAAAAAGACTCGCCGAACAAGATTTGGAAGAAGCTGAAAAGTACTTATCCGATCAGGAAAAAACGCAAAAGAAAATTGAGCGATCGATGGAAAGCAACCTGAAAGCTCAAGAAAAATACGGCAAAGTGCTGGATGATTCACCCGATAAAATGGTTGCACTTTTAGACGAAAAACGCAGTATTGTTGACAATCAATTGACTGATTCTCTTAGCCTCGAAGAAACCAAAGAACTAGAAAAAGCCGCTTCCAAAAAAGAGCGAGAAATCTCAAAAAACAAAAAGAACGAGGTAAAATACAACAAAAAATTACAGGCTAAGGAAGACGATTTCGAAGAATTAAAAAATGAGCTTTATGACGCAAAAGATGCCGTCACAACCGCAACTGCCTTGGTTATGGTTAAGAAAAAAGCCTTGGAAGAGTTGAAATAAAAACAATTCTTCGTGAATGTATTTAATAAGCCCGTGGCGTATCGTTGCGGGCTTATTTTATGCGATTATGCTTCCGTAAAATGCTCATTACATCATCTACGGGTAATTCCCGAACCGTATTTCCGTCTCGCCCAACCATCGTTTCCGCCATGAAAAGTGAGTCCAGAATGGCTTCTTCGGGACGAGAAAAAGCGAAATTTATTGGCTTCCAAATTCCACAGGGAAAGTTGGTTTACATTCCCAAATTCCACAGGGAAAGTTGGTTTACATTCAACGTGGCGGCCACACCGCCTACGCAGAAGTCACCTCGTCAGTGAGGACACTGACAACGGGAAGTGATATTATAAATAGAATTCATTGTACGGTCATTTCCTGTTTGAGTACGTCCAAAAAGACGTACGAGTTTGAAATGATCTGTCCTTTTTTGTTTCGTTTTTTGGACAAGCAAAAAATGAAAGGAAACGAAAAAAATCCATTGTGCCACAAGTATAAAACAAGGTTCAACTCAGATGGAGTTAGGAAAGTCTGAGCAACCTGATTTCAGAATTAGCTCACCTACCCATACCTCCAAAGCAAGCCAACCCTTAATTACCATTTTTAATAAATTTAACGGTGAATAATATAATTC
>JANQUM010000371.1 GCA_030731175.1 Spirosomataceae bacterium | reverse complement strand
GTTGAGTTTTCGAGGTGCAAAATTATAATATGTTTACCGCAATACAAATTTTATACCGCTTGTTTTGCATTTTTTGAGGACAAATGGGCGATTCGTGGCATTTTTGTTGGATGAAACGGAGAATCCTGACTAAACTTATGTAAAAGCGACTCCTATATCCACCTCTTAAACCCGCATGAGTAAACGTTTTTTGTTGTAAATCTCCCAAATCAGCAGCCCAAATACAACACTATATTCCAAACCTACCAACCACAAGTTTTCTTTGTATGGAATGGTGGTATAAGAGAAGTACGTCAGCGGAATCAACGCCGACCAAGCCAGAGCGTATCGAAGATTTGTAAAGCAACTTACTAACACAAGTGGCGTAATATACCACGGGTGAACGGTTGTCGCAAAAAGTAAGTAGATGGTAAGTATCGCAGCGGCAGTTGGTAGAACTATACTTCCAGAACTTTTGCGAAACGAAACGTACATTATCAACAAAAAAGCAATAATACTCAACGCACGTCCGGCAAAGCCAATGATATTATAACCGTAAATCCAGAATCCAATTTCCCTGACAACGTAATAAACGCTGGCATTGAACTCAAACGATTTGAAATACAGATTTACGCTTACAGAGATATTCTGAATTATTTCTAAGTTGAGCAGGGGGAAAGAATAGAGTACGCAGAATAACCCGACTAAAAAGCCAAAAGTAATACCCTTCTTCCAACCGATTTTATTGACGATTAACGGGAGAAATATCAGTGGCAGCATTTTCACACAAACTGCCGATGCTAAAGCTAAAGCAGGTTTCCAGAGTGCGGTTTTGGTTGTGAGTAGGTAATAAGTCAATATCAAGAAGAAAATAACTACCGCTTCAAAGTGTAGATTGCCCGTTAACTCAATAATTACGAGCGGGTTTAGAGCGTATACAGCAATACTTATTTTTAGCTTTTGCTCAGTTTTTATTTTGTGTAAAAGCCAAAGTGTTCCGCCTTCGGCAAGAAGGATAATTACCCTAAGTAAAATGACATTTAGCTGTAAATTATTTCCCGAAATAAAACTTGCCAAGCCAAACAAGTATTGATTCAGCGGCGGATAAACAGAATAGTAATTCGGGGAATTAAGCGATTGAAAAAGCTCTTCGGCGTTGATTTGGGAAGCAATCTTAGGCATTTGCATTAGATCTGCCGGAATGTACTGAAACGGGTTAAAATCGTTTATTAACAATCTCCCGTCCCACGCAAAGCGGTAAAAATCATCCGAAAGGGCAGGAGTGGCAAAGAGCCAAATAAGCCGAAATACTACTCCCGCAAATACTAAATAATTCGCCTCCTCTTTTATTAAAAAAAAGTAGCCGACAAATAACATTCCCCAAACAGAAAGCAAGAGCAATATTTGCTGTCTTTCAAGAAAATACGCCAGCACTACGTATAATAGTACTGATAAACCTAACCAAAGTTTATTCATTTCAGAGTTATATAATTTCCCGCAATATACAACGCAAAAACGCCCCGTATTTCTACGAGGCGTTTTCTATTACATTTCAATCAAAACGGGTTATAATTAATAACCTTGGTTTTGCGTAAGATTTGTGTTCAAATCCAATTCACGTTGTGGAATAGGAAGAATTGTTTTAGGCTGACCAGCTGCGGATTGTGCAAACTGAGCATCACCCGCCGGGCGAAGTGCCAAACCTTTTCTCAACAAATCCATTCTACGGTGTCCTTCAAAAGCAAGCTCTTTACGACGCTCCTTCAAGATAGCCGCAATGTAAGCTTCTTTCGAGGCAAACGTAGTAGCCGTCCAAACTGGAAGTCCTGCTCTCACACGAAGTGGGTTCATCAACGCAAGTGAAGCAGCGGTGATGCCGTTTTGCTCTGCAAGTGCCTCAGCAGCAGTTAGGTACATTTCTGTAACACGCATTACCGGAGAGTTATCCGTATTGTTAACGGCATCAGGAAACTTGGTGGTATAAGTCATTCCGTTTGCTCCTTTTTTAGTAAGCAAAAATCTGCGGTCACCAGCTTCCTCTTGGAATGCCGCAATCATGTTAGCAGAAAGCGGACAGTCACCACGAGCACCGTCTTCAGCAGGGCTGTAGTAAGAAGCCCATCCACCAGAACCAGTACGACTATTATCAATTGCAGTCATGATTATAGTAAATACATCTTCTGAAGTAGCTCCGTTGTAGAAGCTATAATTAGAAGCTAAAGCGTAAGTGCTTGACGCAATTACTTGATTGGCAAAAGTTGCCGCCTGAGCGTATTCACCACGATAAAGGTGTAAACGAGCCAACATACCCTGAGCAGCACCTCTTGTAGCACGACCACGAGTAAAATCACCCGTGTAGGTAGCAGGAAGAACAGCCGCAGCAGCTTCTAAATCAGCTTTGATTTGCGTGTGTACTTCACCAATTGTTGCACGGGCGGGTAAAGTTACCTCTCCTTCAAATGGATCAAGTACCAACGGTACACCCGCACCAGATGCTGTACCAATGTTGATTGGTTGAGCAAAGTTGTTCACTAATTGGAAGTAAACAATGGCACGTAAAAACTGAGCCTCAGCTACAAACTGAGCCTTTTCAGCCGCAGTAAACGCTGCATCCTCAACACCTGGCACATTCTTAATCACTGCGTTAGCAGCAAGAATGGCTGAGTAGTTATCTCTCCACATGGTAGAGATTGAACCGTTGTCAGAAAGCGTAGTGTATTGGAAAATTTCCTGGAATGTTGGGAAAGAGCCAATAAATTCAACGTTGTCTGACTGGTAATCAGCGATAGATTGTGGTATCGCACCAAATACTTCTAAGTCCTGAACGGCAGAGTAAACACCGATAAGGCTACCTTCTGCCGCACGCTTATCAACGAAGGCTAAGCTTGTTGATAGTGACTGTTGCGGCTCTAATTCGAGTCTATCTTCACACGAAGATAAAAATGCTGTACCCATCGAGAGGGTTATCGCAGCTACTATTATTTTTTTCATATTATTATCTTTAATATTTTATTCGTGAATCAATTAAAACGACAAGTTTACACCGGCAGTAAGTACACGTGCTTGTGGTGGCGTAAAGAACGTCTCACCAAAGTTAAGGTTACTATTACCACCGCCGTTAGCTTCTGGCTCTAACTCTGTTCTTGAGAAAGTCAATAAATTTTGACCTTGAACGTAGATTCTCGCCTTAGATAAAAACTTAGTCTTCTCTAAAAGAGCTTTCGGGAAGTTATAAGCAAGGGTCGCAGTTCTTAAACGAATAAAGCTACCATCTTCTAACTGAAGCGTTGAACGTTGAGCAAACGTACGAGCCGTTGGGCTTCCCAATCTTGGGAAGAAAGCGTCAGTATCACCAGGAGCTTGCCAGTAGTTTAAGATGTCTTTCGAGAAATTAAAGCCTCCGCCACCGTTCTCGGTAAAGCGACGATCATCACGCATCAAAAAGTTACCACTAACAAAGCTGAACAACGCACTTAACTGGAAACCACCGTACGAGAACGTGTTATTCCAACCACCTGTGAAATCAGGAATTGACGAACCTACGTAAACACGATCGTTTGCAGTTGGGGTTGTCGTGATCTCGCCATCTTTTGTTAACCACTCGGCATCACCCGTTTGCGAGTTAATTCCGTTGTAACGAATTAAATAAAACTCATTCAATGACTTACCTTGAACTGCACGCTGTGAGGCAGTTCCAGCTATGAAATTATTCCCATCAGCATCTTGGTTATCATCAGGTAGGTCAGTTACTGTATTTTGTAGGTAACCCATGTTGAAACTTGAGTTCCAGGTAAACTTATTACTTCTAACTACATCACCACCAATTTGTAAATCGATACCACGGTTCTCTAATGCTCCAACGTTCTGATCAAACGAAGTAAAACCAGTTGTAAACGGAATCGGAACACCTAATAATAATGAAGTTGTTTCTTTGATATAGTAATCAAAGTCAACGTTCAAACGGTTTTTGAATAAAGCTGCCGTAAAACCAATGTCAAACTGACGGGTTTCTTCCCAACTTAAGTTCAAGTTAGCTGGCTGACTTGGTAATAATCCGGCAAGACCATTGTAATCTTGACCAGCGGCGTAAAGACCAAGCGAGGCAAAGTTTCCGATACGGTCGTTACCGGCCGTTCCTAAACTTGCTTTAAGCTTTAGAAGATTGATGAACGAGATATCCTTCATGAAAGACTCATCAGAAAGTACCCATCCAGCAGATGCCGCCCAGAAAGTACCGAAGCGTCTGTTTGCACCAAAGCGAGAAGAACCGTCACGACGAAGCGAACCCTCTAATAGGTACTTGTCACGAAAACGGTAGTTAACTCGGCTAAACTGTGAAAGCAACGCCCACTGCGTACCGGTAGCCGAAGTTGTAGTTGGCTCCGATGCCGAAGCAACGTTTGGAAGTGCATCACTCACAAACCCAGAACCACCTACTGTAATATCATTGTAGTTCGAGGTTTCAAAGCTATTACCCAATAATACACCGATGAAGTGATCTCCACCAGGGCCACCGATATACTTTTCGTAATTCAATGTGGTAGTGTTTAGCCACTTATTATCCTGAACAATTTGCTTCGAACCGGTACCACCCGGCGAAATAATTTCTAAACTACGAGATGTCTGCTCTGTTTGAATAGCATCCATACCAAAGTCAGTCCGTGCAGTTAAACCAGGAATAATATCATACTCTGCATACACATTACCTGTACTACGACGAGTTAAGAACTCGTTCGTGTTCAATGCCTCAATAGCTAATACGTTTGCAATAAAACCTGTGTTTACAAACGCTCCGTTAGCATCGAAAGGCACAACAGTAGGCACTTGCAGGTAAGCAGATGTTAGCGGAGCAAATGTGCTGTTATCTGAACCGATACGGTCATTATTGGTGAAAGACATTGAGTAATTTACACCAACCCGAGCTTTATTGTTAATCTTGTGTGATAAGTTCATCCGACCATTCAAACGATCTAACTTATTACCAATTGTAAATGCATCAGTATTTAGGTAAGAACCGTTTATGTAAAAACTAGTCTTCTCGTCGCCGCCTCTTGCCGATAATGCGTACGAGTTTTGGCTACCCGTTTGTAACACGCCAGATGGCCAATCATAACCAGTTTGAGCATATTGCGATGGCTGAGTTAGGCTAGTAAAACCCTGAGCAGAACGATAAGCAGAACGGAAGGTTCTGTACTCGTCAGCATTCATCATGTTAAAATAGTTAGTTGGCTCCATAGTACCCGTGTAGTAATCAAAGTTGATTTGGGTCTTTGGCGTATTGCCACCTTTCTTTGTTGTAATGATAATTACACCGTTTGCACCACGAGAACCGTAGATAGCAACCGCAGATGCATCTTTTAGTACCGAAATATTCTCAATATCATTTGGGTTTATATCTTGAAGTGGGTTGAGAGACGTTGCTCCTTGACCACCTGAATAAACACCATCATTTAATGGAACACCATCAACTACGAATAATGGCTCACCACCTCCCGAAATAGAAGCAACTCCACGAATACGAATGTTGGCACGTGAACCAACAACACCTGAAGTTCCGGTCATTTGTACACCAGCCGCCCGACCTTGAAGAAGGTCTTGAGCCGTGATAGCCGATTGCGTTTCAAATGCTTCTGAACTTATTTTTGATACTGACTGTAGCGTAGTTCTTTTCTCTTGCGAGCCGTAACCTACAACTACCAATTCATCAAGTATTTGGCTATCTTCTGCCAATTGTACATCAATGATTGTTCGGTTTCCTACCGCTACCTCGCTCGGTGTAAAACCGACGTAACTAAAAATAAGTGTGCTTTTTTCAGGAACGCTTATTTTGTAAACACCGTCAACGTTTGTGGTAACCCCTTGCGTTGAACCCTTCACTACAATACTTACACCCGGCAGTGCCGAACCGTCATTTCCTGACGTTACTTTTCCTGATACGGTTTTATCTTGAGCGGAGGCAAAACCTACACTCAAAAACATAGCCATCAGGATGGATAGAAGACGAGCTTTTTTCATACAATGATTAGTTTAGTTAAAATAAAATGTGATTAAGGGATTATAACTACACTTTGATAAAAAAAGTTAGCGGCGGCTTCAAAGTTTTATTTGATATATATTAGATATTGCCATAATATCTCAAAAAAAGTAATTTTCACGGCTTGAAAGAGGGTTTGCCTCATTTTTGTTAAAATACCGGTATAGAAACAATCTATATTTATATACACTTGCATATTCAATAATTGATGAATTGGTTGCTACCTACAATTTGAATGAATAATATTTATGCTGCTTATTCATGGGTCAGGCAATGAAAAGAAGCAAATAAGTGATAAGTTCGTGCAAAATTTCCTTTTTCACGATTTACACTTCTCTCAATTTGAAATGGATAAGTACATTGGTATTGTAGGCATTTTTGCCATTTTAGGAATTGCGTGGTTACTTTCTGATAATCGCAAGGCGGTGAATTACAAAGTGGTTGGCATTGGGTTGCTGATTCAACTTGTGTTAGCGTTCGGGGTATTGAAAGTGCCGGCGGTTGAGCGAGCCTTCAATTTTTTCGGAAAATTTTTCGTACAAATTCTAAATTTCACCCGTTCGGGCTCTCAGTTTTTACTGGGTGATATGATGAACGTAGAAAGCTTCGGCTTTATCTTCCTTTTTCAGGTAATTCCGACCATCATATTCTTTTCAGCACTTACTTCCTTTCTGTTTTATATCGGAGCTATTCAAATTGTGGTGAAAGGCTTGGCAAAAGTATTGACCAAAACCCTCGGCGTGTCAGGGGCTGAAGGTCTGTGCGTTGCCGGAAATATCTTCTTGGGACAAACCGAAGCCCCGCTAATGGTAAAGGCCTATTTGGAAAAAATGAACCGGTCAGAAATTATGCTCGTCATGACTGCCGGAATGGCAACCCTCGCCGGAGGAGTATTGGCGGCGTACATTGGTTTTTTAGGTGGCGGTGACCCCGTAAAAGAAGCAGAATTTGCCCGACATTTATTGGCTGCATCCGTGATGGCCGCACCGGGGGCAATTGTAATTGCTAAGATATTGTACCCTCAGACGGATAAAATAGAGTCTGACATTGAAGTAACGAAAGAAAAGGTTGGTTCGAGCGTTTTGGATGCTATTGCAACCGGAACAACCGAAGGCTTAAAACTCGCCGCCAACGTAGCCGCTATGTTATTGGTATTTATCGCTTTCATTGCGATGATAAATTATATCTTGGGTGATTTAATTGGCAATTATACTGGATTAAACGGTTGGATTTCGGCTCATTCACCTTACCAAAAGTTTTCGCTCGAAGCTATTCTTGGCACCATATTTTCGCCGCTGATGTATCTTATTGGCGTTGCCAAAGAAGACACCATGCTAATGGGACAATTATTGGGCATCAAGCTCGCCGCCTCAGAATTTGTGGGCTACGTTCAACTTGCCGAACTGAAAAACCCCGAAAACGTGCTGCACTTTACGCACGAAAAATCTATCATGATGGCAACCTATATGTTGTGTGGATTCGCCAACTTCGCATCCATCGGAATACAAATTGGTGGCATTGGCTCGCTTGCTCCCGGACAACGCAAAAATCTTGCAGAATTTGGAATGAAGGCCGTTTTGGGCGGTAGCATGGCATCACTTCTATCGGCAACATTTGCCGGACTATTGTATTAATTTCTAATAAATTCACTTGCATTTTCCAACCCTTTGTTTTGATAGCGAGTCTATTAAAGCAAAGGGTTTTTAAGTTTTGAAAGACTCGATTTTGGTTAGCTTTTCGAAGAATAATGAAATCTATAATTTCACCACTTTTATGTTTGTTTCTGTTAGGCTGCTCGGCAGATGGTTATTCGCCGGACCCGAATTTCTACGAAACCTCCGTTTTCGGGAAATGGCGGATGGTCAGCTACGCTGATAACAAACAGATTCCGTTTGACGTAACGCTGGAGTTAAAAAGCGAGAAGGATAGCTTGGGAAGAAATATCATTACCGGAAAATCTCCGCTCAACTTTTACTTCTCAACGTTCACAATCAACCCATCGGATAGTGCTATTACCGTTTACGATATTCAAAGTACGAAAATAGAAGGAGCCGTTTCTCAAGTTTCGTTTGAAAAAAATTACTACGAAATGCTTACGAAAGTCAAGAAATACGAAATTTCTGAAAGTGGAAAAACCCTCAATTTAATTTTACCAAGTACTGAAAATCAGCATATTGTGTACAATCTAACGCAATAATTTACCATGAAAAAGAACCTAACGCTATTTTGCCTTTCGGCACTTATTATTTTCACTACAATGAATTGCTCAAACGTAGTCACGCCTGTGGGCGAGAACATTGAAATTCCCACTGAGTTTTCTGATAAAACTACGGCTTTTGCTTTTGATTTTTGGAAAGAACTGAACGCCAAAGAAGACAAAGCCAAAAGCTATTTCGTTTCGCCGCTGAGTTTGCACATTGCCCTCGGAATGCTTTTGAATGGGGCAGACGGGCAAACCAAAAAAGAAATTCAGAATGTACTGAAAACCAACAATTTGACAGACGAAGAGTTGAATACAATTTACAGCGAATTGATAAACGGCTTGCCAAAAGCAGACCCGAAGGTTACCAATACCATCGCAAATTCTATTTGGCAACGCAACGGCTTTCCCGTCGAAGAAGCGTTTATCAAAACTTTGAAACAATCTTTCAACGCCCAACACTATACGAAAGACTTCGGGCAACCTGCAACCTTAAATGAAATTAATAAATGGGCAAGCGATAATACGAACGGAAAGATCAACAAAATCCTCGATCAGATTTCGCCCGATCAAGTCATGTTTTTAATAAACGCACTGTATTTCAAAGGCGACTGGAAGCACCAATTTGATAAAAAAAACACGTACAAAACTACGTTTAGCGGTATTTCTTCAACTAAAGAAATCGACATGATGCAAATGACGAAAGCATTGAAATACGCTACCACAGATTCTTACCAAGCTGTTGAGCTTCCATACGGAGATGACAAGTACGTAATGACCGTTATTTTGCCGAATAACAAATCAACGGATAATGTTGTAAATAGCTTCTCATCAGAAAATTGGAAAGAACTTTCGGGAAAATTTACAGAACAAAAAATAATAATCGGTTTGCCAAAATTCACTATGGAATACAGCAAAAAACTGAACGACGAACTGATTTCAATGGGAATGCCTTACGCATTTTCAGGTTCGGCTGATTTGTCAAAAATCTCACCTCCGGCTGGAAGGTTAAAAGTAGGATTCGTGAAACAAGATACCTTTATTGCCGTTGACGAAGTAGGCACCGAAGCAGCTGCAGTAACTACCATAGGCATTGAAGTTACGTCAGTACCAAACTACCCAACCATAATCTGCGACCGCCCATTTTTATTCACCATTTCAGAACGCACCTCAAACACAATAATGTTTGTTGGTAAAATTGTAAATTTATGAAAAACTTGAAACTCTCCTGTCTGCTGTTTGCTACCGCATTTTTGCTTTCTATTTCTTCGTGCGAGGAAGTCGATTGTTGCGTGTATCCTGCCGCAGCAGAAATTAATGGAACCTGGGAGTTTATCCGAGTAAATTATGGGTTCACGAACACGACACAAACCGCCGCAGAAGTTGGCTACACCGAACGGCTGGAAATTGACGGAACAAACTCTCGAGTCCGTCGCTACCGTGACGGAAAAGAAGTAGAAAATACCCCTTTTACAATTTCTGAGCAAGGAAATTCAAAAATCATTACGTTTGAAAATACTAAGGAATACAGCAACTACACCATATTTACCGAAGGCGAAAAAACAATGCTTTCTTTGTACGAACGCTCACCCGTTGGAGCAATTCTTGCCGATGGCGGAGTGTATTATTACGAGAAGAAATAGGGCAAAAAAATAGGTCGAATTAAGATTTTTCTTCTTAAATCGACCTAACAATTGACTTAACTCCGAAACTCAATACATTTCTCTTTCCGAGAAAAAGAAAGCAGCTTCAATAGCGGCGTTTTCGTCTGAATCTGAACCATGAATAGCGTTCTCACCTTTTGAAAGAGCATAATTCTTACGGATTGTCCCTTCCGCTGCTTCCGCAGGATCAGTACTTCCAATCAATTCACGGAAATCCGCCACGGCATTTTCTTTCTCCAAAATCATCGGAACAATTGCTCCCGCTGCCATCATTTCGCAAAGCTCTCCGTAGAAAGGTCTTCCTTCGTGAACGGCGTAAAATTTACCTGCTTGCTCGGCGGTTAGTTGCGTTTTTTTCATAGCTACCACTCTAAATCCCGCCGCTTCAATCATAGCGGTAATTCCACCAATTGCATTTGCCGCAACGGCGTGAGGTTTAATCATTGTAAACGTGCGATTCGTCGCCATAATTTCTTTCTATTTAGTAATTTAACAGTATAATTTTTCTCTAAAAAACGCCGCAAAAATAGTGATTATGCCGTGTAAATCAGTCTGTTTACCGAAATACCTTCGTACATTTGCCCCCTGAATCGAATTCGACGGGTTAATGCGGCAATATTTTACAGACGAAGCAAACAAAAAACAGGATTTCTTAGACTTACTTTCTTCAAAAAAGAAAGTAGTTATTACAACGCATTTAAACCCAGACGGCGATGCACTCGGCTCTTCGCTTGGTCTTGCGGATGTACTCATAAAACTCGGGCACGAAGTTGCGGTTGTTCCGCCAACAGATTATCCCGACTTTTTGCGTTGGATGCCGTTGCAGGAAAATATCACCGTTTTTGAGGGAAATGACCGGGAAAAGGCAACGCAATTAATTGCCGAAGCCGAGGTAATTTTTTGCCTTGATTTTTCGGTGCTGAACAGAATCAAAGAAATGGAAGGCGAAGTACGAAAAAGTACCGCCGTGAAAGTGCTGGTAGATCATCACCAACAACCCGAAGATTTTGCCGATTTCGTTTTTTGGAACGAACAAGCCGCCGCCACCTGCGAGTTGATTTATTTAATGCTCGAACAAACCCTCGGAACAGACGCACTTAGTGCCGAAGGTGCAACGTGCCTTTACGCCGGATTAGTTACAGACACGGGGTCGTTCCGGTTTCCTGCCACTACGCCAGATGTGCATCGAGTAGCGGGCGAACTGATTGCCAAAGGCGTTAAAAATAGCTTGGTGCATCGAAAGTTATTTGACACCAACGCCGTTGACCGCCTTCGTTTTTTAGGCTACGCCTTGAATCAAAAATTAATTCATTTGCCCGAATACCGGGTAGCGTATTTTAGTTTTACGAAAGAAGAACTCGAACAATTTAATTCAAAAAACGGCGACACCGAAGGAATTGTAAATTACGGGCTTTCAATAGCGGGAGTAGTAATGTCAGCTATTTTTGTGGAACGTGAAGAATTGATAAAAATCAGCTTCCGTTCGGTGGATAATTTTTCGGTCAGTAATTTTTCCCGTGAAAATTTTGACGGAGGCGGACACCACAATGCCGCCGGAGGGCGTTCTTACCAGCCACTCGACAAAACTGTGAAGAAATTCTTAAAACTATTACCAAGTCAAAAAGCCGATTTATTGGCTCAACCTTAATATTCCAAATCTCATTTTCAAACAATAAATTATATTACAATTAATAACTCAATGAATCTTAAATCAATCACACTAATTGTTGCGGGAGCAGCACTTTTTGCTTCATGCAATCAATTTAAAGTTACTACTACCGAAGACGGCGATCGCTACCAAATGCACGAAGCTGGCAGCTCAGAAGTTAAAGGAAAAGACGGCGATATTGTTACGTTTGACCTCGTTATCAAAGCCGAAAGCAACGATACGTTAGAAATTACAAACACTTATAAAAGTGGCGAGCCAATTCAGATTGCTCTTCGCAAAGGGCCATTCAAAGGTTCGTTTGAAAACGGTCTTTATCTTCTTTCAGAAGGAGATAGTGCAACCATTTTTGTGAATGCTGACTCATTATATTCTCGGGCACAGCAGCCGTTACCTCCGGGCATTACCGCAGGTTCGGATTTACTTTTCATTGTGAAAATGCGTAGTATTAAAACTACCGAGCAATTTGCCAAAGAAATTGAAGAGAAAGAAAAAGGCGAAGGCAAAATCATTGACGATTACGTAGCCGCCAGCCTCGCAGGAGCAACCAAAAGCGAAGAAGGAATTTACTCGGTAATAAATAAAGTTGGTGGCGGGGCAACGGTAAGTGCCGGAGATACCGTAACAGTACATTATAAAGGTACACTTTTAACCGGCGAAGAATTTGACAGCTCAATTGGCGGCGAGCCGATTAAATTTCCAATCGGAATGGGTTATGTTATACCGGGTTGGGAAAAAACGTTAATGACAATGAAGGCTGGCGAAAAGCGGACTGTTGTAATCCCGTCAAGCCTTGCTTACGGTGCAAACGGTGCCGGAGGAGTTATCAAGCCTTTCTCGCCGCTGCGTTTCGAGATGGAATTGGTTAGTGTAAGTAAAAAGTAAATTTTAGCAATGAATTATTTTAAGAAAAACGTTCTTTTGTCTTTTGTAGTGTTGGCTCTTTTTTCAACGGCGTGTACCAAAGAGTTTTTGGATACTGACGAAGAAAAGGCAACTATAGACAACGAGGCGGCAATTTTAGCGTACCTGCAAAACAATAACCTGAGTGGCTTCACAAAAACCGCTTCGGCTATGCACTACAACATAACCACCAAAAATCCAACGGGAAAAACCGTGGAACTTGGCGAAGAAGTGCGAGCGTATTTTAAACTTACGCTTTTAAACGGGAGCATAATAGACACTGCCCTCGTTGGCGACCCCCTTGATTTCGGTTTTTACGCCGGATATATTTTCCCCGGTTTTTTAGAAGCTACTGCTTTGCTAAAAGAGGGCGAGAAAGGAACGTTTCTGATTCCGGCCAGTCTGGCTTTTCTGGGTCAATCTTCTGGCAACATTCCGGCTTGGTCTGTGCTAAAGGCTGATATTGAGATACTAAGCTTTAGGGACGAAAACGAACAAATAGAAGCGTATATTTCTAAAAAAGGGATTACCAACGCAGAAGTTACCTCAACGGGGTTGCGGTTTATTCCTACAGCAGTCGTTTCGGGTGGTACAGAATTAGTAAATGGCAATCAGGTGGTTCTGAAATATAAGGGTACGTTACTAAATGATGTTACTTTTGACTCTGGTGAGATTACCGTTACATTAGGGGCAAGTTCTGTCATTCCTGGATTTGAAGAAGGGATTAAAAAGATGAAAGTTGGCGAAAAAGCCACGATTATTTTCCCATCTACAATTGGCTACGGCGTAAATGGTTCGGGTTCTATTCTGCCTTACTCTCCGTTACTTTTCGAGTTGGAAATTCTATCGAAGCGTTAACACTTTTCTTAATACAACTACCAAAAAGCTCCTTCCTGATAATTTAGGAAGGAGCTTTTTTTGTTTAATGCTGTACTTTCATTCCGGTTTTCAAGTCTTTCCCATCAAGCGGGAAAAATTTTACGGGAAAACTCTTCACTCCATCAAATGTGGGTTTCAAAACGTTGAAATGCAGGTGGGGAATGGAAGTAAAACCAGTCATACCCGATAATCCAATCGGTTGATTTGTTTTTACCGTATCACCAATTGCCACAAACGCCCCATTTTGTTTTAAATGAACGTACTGCGTGAATGTGCCATCTGCGTGATAAAGCGTAATGAAATTTGCGTAATCACGGTATTTACGATCATTTCCTCCAATATTGTAATCTTTAACTACGCCAACTACAATACCATCACGGGCGGCACAAACGGTATCACCAATTGCTAAAGCGAAGTCAACTGCATAGCGTGAGTAATCCGATTTGTGCGAAAAATTTCCGTTATAGCCCTGAATTATTTTGTAACTCTTATTTCTGGGAAATGGATAAGCATAGCGAGTGGAAGTGTCAATGCTTACCTCCGCTGGATTGCCAATTTCTGAACCTGCAAATGAGAAATATTTTGCGGGGATTTCTACTAAATCGGGTTTCTTGAATTTACGTTTTAAAACACCAAATGCCGGAACAATAATTGGGTTTCGGGTGGCGTACTTGTAAGAAGGATCGGGGAAATTAGTATTTATTTTAAGCTGAACGGGGCAGGCTACTTCGTTTACGTATTCCAAGAATAGGCTGTCAGCAGTTCGTGTGATTTTGGGCTCAAAAGGGAAGGGGCTAAACGTTTTTTTTGGCAAATTATCCGAGCAGGAAATTAAGCCAACAGCGAAGAGTTGTAAAAGCAGAAAGCTAAAAATCGTTGATTTTATTTTTTCCATTCCCAACTTCATCCTAATTCTTCTAAAACACGCTTAATTGCCGCTTGTGCCGCCCAAACACGATTTCCCGCTTGCTGAATAACTACGGAAGCCAAGCTATCCAGCACTTCATCGGCAACAACTAATCCCCGCCGAACGGGTAAGCAATGCATGAATTTTGCGTTATTTGTCAACGCCATTTTTTCGGGCGTGATTTGCCAATCTTTATTTCCCGGTAAAACTTCGCCGTAGTGTTCATAAGAAGACCAATTTTTAGCGTAAATGAAATCAGCGTTTGCAAAGGCTTCGTTTTGATTATGCGTAACTTTTGCGTTTCCCACAAATTCAGGGGCGAGGTTATAGCCTTCCGGGTTAGCAATCGTAAAATCGTAGTCGGTGAGGTTAACCCATTCAGCAAAAGAATTTGCCACGGCTTGCGGCAAAGCTTTTACGTGCGGGGCCCAAGTCAACACAATTTTCGGGCGTTCAACGGTTTTTAATTCCTGAATTGTCAGCAAATCTGTAAGCGACTGGCACGGGTGGCGAGTCGCCGATTCGAGGTTTACAATTGGCACTCCGGCGTAGGTTCTGAATTTCTCCATCACCATTTCCTGATAATCTTTCTTTCGGTTATTCAACTTTGCAAACGCCCGAACGCCGATAATATCGCAGTATTGTCCAATAACCGCCGCTGCTTCTTTGATGTGTTCGGCTTTGTTGCCGTCCATGATAACGCCGTCGTTCATTTCAAGTTGCCAGCCGTCAGAATCAACGTTCATTACAATGACGTTCATGCCAAGGTTTGTAGCCGCTTTTTGCGTACTCAAACGAGTGCGTAAACTTGAGTTAAAAAATAGCAGCCCGATGGTTTTGTTTTTACCCAAGTCAGAAAAAGCGTAGGGGTTTGCTTTCAATTGAGCGGCTTCTTTTACGAGTTGTGCGATGTCAGTTACATCAGCGGGAGAAATAAAATGCTTCATCTAAATTTTTGACAGAAAATTTATAAAAATGCCCGTACTGATGAAGCACGGGCGATAGTCTATGAACTACAAATCTACTATTTTTTACGAAACCGCTTCTATAATTGGTTGTAATAATCAGCGATTGCCGCAAGGTCTTCTTTTGATTTTCCTTTCAATTTATTTTTCTTGGCAAAAGTTTCTACTTCTTTTTGACCCGAAACCATTAACCCAATCAAATCTTTCGTGCTTTTTACTTCCTCTAATTTACCGTCTAAAAACCAATAAAAATGATCCTTTTTTACTAATTGAGCATTTTGATTGCCCGTTCCCAACGCTGGTACGTAATTAGGAGCTTGTTTTATAATTTCTTTACTCGCTAATAAAGCTCCTTTTTTACCAGCTGATAGCAATTCAAAGAATCCTTTTATGCCTGTCTGCCCAAACTCGCGTGGGTTTATAAACTGGCTCACCGAGTTATCTTCATTTTTTGTAAGTACATTACTCACGTACTTCGCAGGAATAGTCTTGATGCCGCTTGCGTCGTTGAACTCCAGTACGTCATTCCAGATGTCAAAACGTATACCTATATTATTTACGCTATCGAGCGTTACCATTTTACCGCCGTCGCCCACGTATTTTTGCTGGTAAAAATACACGTTTGCCGTTTGCCATTCTTTGTTCCAATAATAATCTCCCTCTACATCGGTTTGGCGAGTGCCAAACAACATATTGTTGCTGCCTACGCTTATATTGCGGTCGCTGACGTTATTGGAGTCCATCCACCCTTGCGGCATGATACGCTGAGCATCAGCGGCTATAAATCCAAAACACATAATGTATATAAAGTAGGCTTTTTTCATTTTTTTTTAAATTTTAAATTCAGACGGCTTCCCAAATTAATTAACTTGGCGTGATACCTGTTTCGTATATTTTGTTCCCCAACAAATATACGAATAGTTCGGGTTTTAAAAGTTGTGTTACAAATGCTTTGCGAATGCCATGTTTCGATTTGTCAAAAAATATTTATTGAGTTACGTCGAACTTTATTATTAACAAACGATTCATTTATGCTAACTTCAATTTTTTATGACCCGTTTTATTCTACGAGAGAAGCTTCTCCGCCACTAAGCAATTACTTTAAAATTTCCCACAATGAAAATAGGTGTTTTAAAAGAATCCCTTGCCAACGAGTCTCGCGTTGCTCTAACGCCCGATGTAGCAAAGTTACTCATCAAAAAAGGCTTTGAAGTTTCGGTAGAAAGCGGAGCGGGCAAAGGCTCGTCGATGCTTGATTCGGCGTACGAAGCCGTTGGCGTTTCGGTTGCTTCGGCGGCAGAGGTTTACCAATCCGACGTGATTTTAAAAGTAAACGCTCCAACAACCGACGAAGCCCAAAAAATTAAAGAAGGGGCAGTAGTTATGTCCTTTCTGTACGCCTACACAATTCCTGAAGTTGTAGAAATATTTAAGAAAAGAAACATAACGTCTTTCTCGATGGATGCCGTTCCTCGTATTTCGAGGGCACAAAAAATGGATGCCCTGAGCTCTCAGGCAAATTTAGCGGGGTATAAAACCGTTTTACTTGGGGCAAATGCCCTTGGCAAAATATTTCCGTTGATGATGACCGCCGCCGGCACAATTACGCCATCTAAGGTGCTGATATTTGGAGCAGGCGTTGCGGGTTTGCAAGCCATCGCCACCGCAAAACGTCTTGGGGCTGTTGTGGAGGTTTCGGACGTTCGCCCCGAAACAAAAGAACAAGTAGAATCGCTCGGCGGGCGTTTCCTGACCGTCGAAGGTGCAGAAGCCGTAACCGTTGAAGGCGGCTACGCCAAAGAAGTTTCCGCCGATTTTCTGGCAAAACAAAAAACGCTCATCGAAGATAAAATTAAAGATGCCGACTTGGTAATTACTACCGCTTTGGTAATCGGAAAAAAAGCCCCCGTTTTAGTAACCGAAAATATGGTAAAATCCATGAAAACGGGTGCTGTAATTGTGGATATGGCGGTTGCTTCGGG
>JANQUM010000370.1 GCA_030731175.1 Spirosomataceae bacterium | reverse complement strand
GTGCAAAAGCCTTCGAGCAAGCAGCAGGATTTTTAAGGATAAACGGAGCGAAGAACCCGCTGGATAATTCGGCGGTGCATCCAGAAAGTTATGCTGTGGTGGAACGCATGGCGAAAGATTTGGGCGTAACCGTTCCGCAATTAATCGAAAACCAATCGCTGCGAAAAAGCGTGGATTTGAAAAAATACGTTACCGCAACCGTTGGTTTACCAACATTAACGGATATCCTGAACGAACTCGAAAAACCCGGGCGTGACCCACGCGAGGTCTTAGAAGAATTTACTTTTGCAGACGTTCACAAAATAGAAGATTTGCACGTTGGGATGGTACTGCCCGGAATTGTAACAAATATTACGGCGTTTGGCTGTTTTGTGGATATTGGTGTGCATCAGGATGGTTTGGTTCACATTTCGCAACTTGCCAATAAATTCGTGAAAGACCCCAACGAAGTGGTAGTTGTTCACCAAAAAGTGAAGGTAAAAGTGATGGAAGTTGAGGCAAACCGCAAGCGAATTGCGTTGAGTATGAAAGAAGTTTAAGCAACAATATCAATTTTGAAGATTTACAGAGAAATAGCGAGATTATCCGATAATCTCGCTATTTCTCGTATTCAATGTTTCTGAGTTTGTTTTGATGCTCAATTTACCGAGCGGAAGTTGTATTTCAGCACAAACAGTGATGGAGTCTTCCTGATTAATTTCAAAACTGGCATCATCTCCATAAAGTAAACTTAGGCGTTGTTGGGTGTTTATCAGCCCAAAACCTCCGGCTTCGTGGTTATTGGTTTTGCTTAATAATTCTCCGGTATTTCGCACCCGAATAATAAGATTTTTAGCGTCGAGTGAGGTTTTAATTTCTACATAACCCCATCGCAAAGCCTTCTGAACGCCGTGTTTTATGGCATTTTCAACCAGAGTTTGCAGCATCATGGGTGGTACAAGCAAGCTGAGGGTTCGTTTGTCAATATCCCACTTTACTTGCAGTCGCTCTTCGTAACGTACTTTTTCGAGAGCAAGGTAATCCGCAATGGTTTTGAGTTCCTCTTTGAGCGTAACGGTAGTTCGCCTGTCGGCAACGAGCGAACTCCGCAATATATTAGAAAGTTGAGTAATGCCTTTTTGAGCCCTTGAAGGGTCTTCAATAATTAACGCCCGAATGCTATTAAGGGCGTTAAACATAAAATGCGGATTCATTTGAGCCCGAAGTACTTTTGCCTCCGTTTCTTTGATGGAAGATTGAAGTTTTATTCGCACAATAGCGTCGTTTTTTCGCTCATTGGTGTAACTGTAAAAAACGTAAATCAGTACCCAAATCAAAACGGGTTTTCCGAGTGTTACCAAGTAGCCAATGTCACGCAACGCCCAGTTCATTTTTTCGGTATTTATCAGTTGCCCGTCAAGCGGAATATTAACCGCCGCCATCACAAAAGTGATGAGTAAAACCATGCCGCCGCTGCGGATTATCATCTGCCCAACGGGCAATTTTATCCACTCGTATTCTTTATAAATTAACCGGAAAACGTGCGTCAGGGTGATACCCATGATGATATTCACGACGGCGTTGCCAATCATGAGGGTAAAGCCATCAAGGTTAAAAGAGAAAAGGGTAAAAAAACCGATTAGCTCGGAGAAGTGGTAAAATGACCAACCGATGAGTTGATAAATCCAGTACGAGCGTTTTTGTGACATATTGAACCGCCGACTAAATGAAGCGTAGTTTCTAAAAATACGGTAAACTTATCGGATTGGTTCAAACTTTTTACCAACGAATGGTTTCTGGCGGATGAATGGCAAAATACGTGGGCGGCGGTTTAGCCGTGCACCATCATGAGGTGGCTAGTGTCGTTTGCGACTACAATTTTTATCTCTTCAGTTTCGGCATTGAAGGTAAGCTTATACAAGCAAACGTTGCTGTGATGAAAGGTATCCATCGCCGAGATTGGCTGCTCCGTGAGGTGAGTCAGTAAAATCCGTAGGGCACGACCGTGCATAACTACCAAAATAAGTTCTTCGTCGTTGTCGTCCAAAATGGTTTTTAAGGCTTCACGTTGTCTTTGAACCACTTGCTCTGGGCTTTCGCCGCCTGGAGCAGCGGCAGTAAAATCGCCGTTTTTCCACGCAGTAATTAGATCTTTGTAGTCGCCGTCTTGTTGGTAATTTGGGACTTTCCCTTCTTTTTCACCCCAAGAGATTTCGTTGAGGCCGCTAAGTTGTTGGTGCGGAATTTTGAGGTCAATAAATGGTTGAGCCGTTTCGATGGTTCGCTTCAACGCCGAAGTGTAAATTTTATCGAAAGGAACGTATTGGTAAGTTTGAAAAAACGCATCTGCTTGGGCAATTCCGACGTCATTTAACGAAGAATCTATGCCGCTTCCTTGCACAATTCCGAGACGGTTATATTCCGTTTCGCCGTGTCTAATCAAATAAATTGTTTTATTTCCCAAACCTTGATTTCTATTAAAAAGTACGATTCGTTGAAAAAATTATACTATTTAAAGTGGAAGTCCGTACTTTGCTTTTTTACCACCTAAAATAGTCCGCAAAATTACGAAAATCATGTTTAAAACGCACTTTACCCTTGAAAAATTACGGGAGCTTGACAAAGGTACAATCATGGAACACCTTGGTATTGAGTACCTTGAGATT
This sequence comes from Spirosomataceae bacterium, assembly GCA_030731175.1. Lineage (GTDB taxonomy): Bacteria > Bacteroidota > Bacteroidia > Cytophagales > Spirosomataceae > JANQUM01. Next base: position 14,619 of record JANQUM010000370.1, on the reverse strand, counting down.
GGAAACGATTACATTACCGCCCGAATGCCCGTTGACCACCGCACCCGACAGCCGTACGGAATTTTGCACGGTGGGGCATCGGTAGTTCTTGCCGAAAGTTTAGGAAGCGTTGCTTCTGTGATGTGTTTGGAAGACCCAAAATCTGAACGCCCCGTGGGTTTAGAAATTAACGCAAATCATTTACGGTCAGTTGCCGAAGGTTGGGTGTACGGAAAAGTAACGCCAATTCATGTTGGGCGAAGAACGCACGTCTGGAATATCGAAATTACGAACGAAGAAGGTAAAAAAGTTTGCGTTAGCCGCTTAACCATTGCAGTTATCAAATAAAAAAGTGCTGTTTTCTTGGCTCGATTTTTGATGTCTAAGGTTACTACTATTGACCGAAAACGGCTTCTTTCTATGAAAAAAAACGCTACAATTCTATTAGTTATTTTACTTTGCACTGCCTTCAGTCAAGCCATTTCTCAAGTCATCAGACATCCTCAAAATACCCCCAAGGTAGATTCTGCCGCGTTTGGAGAGGGTTTTGATAGTAACTCGCTGATTTTAGAAGATGCTATGCAGGAAGTAGAAATTGATAGCAATGAGAGTTATATTCAGGAATTTATTCGTGATAAGTTTCGGTTTCAATGGGGGTTGAGGGGTAGTATTGTTAGGAGTCAGCTGGAGTTCGCAAATATTGTGCCGATTCGGGTAAATGCTAACGGTTCCCCCGCTTTGGTAAACGGCAAACTGGTTCGTGATCAGCTGCGAAGTAACTCAAAGTTCTCGCAGCAGTATTCGGCGGGGGTATTTGGTAGGATATCACGAGGTTCATTTTTTCTTCAACCCGAATTAGTTTACACCGCAAAAGGAGGAATCTTTGATATTTTAGGACGTGATAATAACCTGTTAAATAGAATTGATGCTTCGGTAAACGTTATTGACGTTCCCCTCTTGTTAGGGATTAAATTCAGGAAAGCACGTATATTCTTTGGTCCGGTCACTTCGTTTGCATATAGTATTGGCGAAGATTTTCAGAAAGGGTTACGGCCTTACTCTACCATTCCGTTAAACGGAAGTTTCTTGCAACGCCCAGTCGTTAATTTTATGTCGGGAATAGGCTTCGAGTTTGAGCAGTTTTACTTTGACTTTCGTTATGAAAGCGGACTTTCGAATTATACTGACATTGATATGGGACCCGCCAGTAATCCGGCACGTTTCCGGTTTTCTTCTAACCTGATTATGTTTTCGGTTGGGATAATCCAGTGATTGAAGATAACGGAGCTGAGATTGGAAAAACTCTCTTTCGCCAGTTAAAAAAAACCAACCCCGGCAGAGTCTTAGACCGCTGCCAGAGTTGAATCAAACTTTATGCTTCTTTTAGAATAAATTCCGTCAATAACCGTACGCCGTACGCCGTTGCGGATTTCATCTTTCCGTATTCAGAACCACCAAATGCTACTCCAGCAATATCGAGGTGTGCCCAGTTAGGATGTTCGTCTGTAAAAAACTCAATGAACTTTGCCGCCGTGATTGCACCCGCTACCGGAGCCACCGAAAGATTCATGATATCGGCAACGTCAGATTTCATCATGTCTTTGTAGTCCTCGTCCCAAAGGGGCATTCTCCATACTTTTTCGTTGGTTTGCTCGGCGGCTTTGTAGAGTTTTTCAACCAGCGAATCATTGTTTGACATCAACGCCGCAGTGCCAAAGCCTAACGCTCGGATCGCACTTCCGGTAAGCGTGGCGAGGTCAATCATGATATCAGGATTGAAATGCTTTTTCATATAATGAACGCCATCGGCAAGGATTAGCCTTCCTTCCGCATCGGTATTGATTACCTCGATGGTTTTTCCGGCGTAAGAATTTATCACGTCGCCGGGTTTGATTGCCAAGCTATCAATACAGTTTTCAGTTGCCGGAACAATCCCGATTACTTTCACGGGGGCTTTCAATTTGGCGAGTAACTCTACCGCACCAATTACGGCCGCTGCACCGCCCATGTCAGATTTCATATAATTCATGTTATCGCCGGGTTTTAGCGAAACACCGCCCGTGTCAAATGTAACGCCTTTACCTACTAATCCGAAGGTTTTTGCGTTCGCTTCACCTGTTCCGTCGTATTCCATAACGATAAAAACGGGCGGGTTGTCAACACTTCCCCGACCAACGGCAAGCAGGGCGTGCAAGCCAATTTCTTCGCATTGGACGGCATCGTAAATGGTGGTTTTGAAGCCGTTTACATTTCCTGAATCAACTACATATTTTGCCATTTGTTGTGGCGTTTTGTAATTGGCGGGAGAATCCACCAATTGCAGCATATTGCGTTGCGTTTCGGCGGTTGCTTTACCTTTTTCTACGGCTGCATCAATGTTTGTTTCCGATACAAATGTTACCGAGTTTTCGCCGCTAAAAAAATCAACGTCTTTCTTTTCTTCAGTTTGCAGAAAACCAATTTCGTACGGAGCTAAAAAGATACCGTTTGCGATGTATTCGGCTAATGCTGAGGTGTTTGCACTTGAGAAATCAATGGCGACATTTCCCGATAACTTCTTTTTATTCTTGTAAAAAAAAGAGCGGAAAGTTTCGATAACCTTTCTGCTCTTCGGTTCTTTACCCAAACCGATTAATATTACTTTTTTGAATGTTTTTCCGCTTGCGTAAAACGAAGATGATTCGCTTGCTTTTGCTTTAAAGTCTGCTGAAAGATCAGCGGAATCAACGCCGGCCATTTCGGCAATTATTGCGAGGTTGGTTTGCAGTGCATCGTTTTCAACGACCGGAATTATTAGGGTATTTTGTGAAGTTAGCTTCGTTGTAATTTCAATATTCATGGATTTGTATTTAGTTTTAATCAAATTGGCTTTCGTTTCGCCTTTAGCAACAAATTTACGGAATGGTTTTTTGAGAAACGATTTTGTAATCAAATGATAGCTTTTGGCTCTTTGGCGTTCTAAAAAAATGATTCCTTGTAATTTTCTCGTCTTCAAAATCTATGTTTGATAAGTCAAAAATTTGGGTAAAACGTAAATATTACGATACCGTAAACAGCATTGCGTTTTACCCGGCGTTTATTGCGTTGATGTTTTTAGTGGCCGCATACGTCACTATAACGCTCGACTTTTCAGAATTCGGGAAAAGCCTAAAATCAAACTTTAGTTGGTTGACGCTCAAAGATGCGAGCACCGCGAGGTCAATTATCTCTACTATTTTGGCAGGGATTTTATCCTTGACTGTTTTCAGTTTTTCGATGGTAATGATTGTGCTGAATCAGGCGGCTTCGCAGATGAGTAACCGCATTTTGGATAAATTAATTGGTAATCGTTTCCAGCAAATGGTTTTGGGTGTTTACATCGGGACGATCGTTTTTGCCCTCTTTTTGTTGAGTACCATTCGTGATATTGAATCGCATTTATCTATTCCAGTTCTAAGCACTTATTTGCTTATAATTTTTACTATTTTTGATATTTTTCTGTTTATTTATTTTCTCCATTATATTACGCAATCGGTTAAATATGAGGTAATTATAAATCGAATTTACGACGACACGAAGGAGTCGATGGACGTTGAATGCAGTTACGAAAAGCCGCTGCTCATCGCCCTGAAAATAGAAAGCAATTATACAATAAATGGTCCAAGGTCAGGAATTTTTGAAGGTTTTGCGGAAGAACCGTTGTTGAAATTATGCGAAGAAAATGATTTTTCGCTTAGTTTTTTGCACACAAAAAGTACGTTTCTATTTAAAGGGCAGCCTGTTGCGATGGTGAGTAAGCAATTAGACGAAAAAGTAGCGACTAAGATTTCTGAAAGCTTTTTGTACCATGAGGAAGAGCGGATTGAGAACAACTTTTTCTACGGCTTTAAGCAACTCACCGAAATTGCGTTGAAAGCCCTAAGTCCCGGAATCAACGATCCCGGTACGGCAATTGTGAGCATGCGTTCGTTATTTGTGCTACTTTTAAAACGCAATTTGGCTCACCCAAAATTGATTTTTGAAGACTCTAATTTGCAACAGCGGGTGGTGATGAAAGAGCAGACTTTTGAAGAAATTTTTGAACGAACCGTGATGCCCATTTGGGATTACGGAAAGACAGACCGCCTGTTGATTCGAGAGATGTACCAATTGTTACTTCAACTCAGCAACGTAACTGACAGTATTTCGGTAAAAAAAATGCTAAAATCAGTAGAGCATCAGATAACAAATAGGAACGATGACGTTAATGTAAGTTGAACTCCGTTTACAGACTAATTTTAAAAGCTCTTTATCAAGTGTATTTAATGAGATAAACATTGGTGGATAAACTCTACGGTGTTATTTTTGTAAAATTTTACCGCATGAATACTCAAAAAGCTACATCACGGGAAGACGTTTTTGCTTCCGTTTCTGAATTTTTGAAAGAAGAAAACTTCACCGTTGCTTCTACCGATCAAAGCCGCCCGTGGGGAGGTTTTTTTGTATTGGACGAAAGTCAAGCCGATCTATTTATAAACCGATTTTTCGAGGAATACTCCGTCGAGGATTTTGCAGGATTTGGAAAGTTAAGTCCGAAAATACTTGTTGTAGCTCCTGACCAGCGGCTTTCGTGGCAATACCATCACCGCCGCTCGGAAATCTGGAAACTGATTGACGGCGTTGCTGGAGTTATAAAGTCAGACACTGACGAGCAAACCGATTTGCAAAATTTAGCAATTGGTGACGTTGTAAAACTGAAATGTGGCGAACGCCACCGCTTAGTAGGAACGGATGGCTTCGGAATTGTGGCGGAAATTTGGCAACACGAAGACGCTGAAAACCCTTCTGACGAAGACGACATCGTGCGAGTGCAGGATGATTTTGGAAGGTAGGATTTACCCCATCCCAACCTTCCCTCCCGTACTTACGGGATTGGGTAAGGAGCTAACTAACTTTGAAATAACTCTTGTATTCGCTTTTCAATCAATGCTCCAGCATGTTGAATTGCGTATTCAGCGGGCGTTTCTTCGTTTACTAATGCGATTACTTTTTCGACCCCTAATTCTTTCAATTCTGATTCGGGAATTTCTGATATTCCGCAAATAATCCAAACTGGAATCTGATTTGCCTTGGCTATTTTACAAATGCCATCGATGAGTTTTCCGCTGATGCTTTGAGTGTCAACTTTGCCTTCTCCGGTAATGACTAAATCACTGTTCTTTATTTTTTCATGAAGACCCGTAACATCCATTAGGGTTTCAGTTCCCGATTGGATTTTAGCGTTTAAAAAAGCCACCGCTCCGCCGCCAAGCCCACCCGCTGCACCTGCTCCTTTAATTTCTTGTAGGTTGATTTTGAATTGCTTTTGAATAATGTGAGCAAGGTTCGCTAAACCCTTATCTAATTCAACAATTTGTTCGGGACTTGCTCCTTTTTGAGCAGCGTAAACGTGGGCCGCCCCGTTTGGTCCAAAGAACGGATTCGTGACATCGCAGACAACCGTAAATTCTATTTCAGGAAGTGAATTCTCGGGTGAAATAATATCGTGAATGCGAATTAGGTTTTCTCCAATCGGTGAAAGTTCTACGCCTGTTTTATCTAAAAAAGCATAGCCCAACGCAGCTGCGACGCCAATTCCGCCGTCGTTTGTGGCACTTCCACCAATGAATAAATAGATTGATTTTATTCCTTCCTGAATAGCATCCCGAATCAGTTCGCCGGTTCCGAACGTACTTGCTATCATGCAATTACGTTCGGGGTTTGTAAGTAACTCGTAGCCCGAAGCTCGTGCCATTTCTACGAAAGCCGCTTTTTCTGAAATATAATAACTTGCTAAAACGGGGCGGAAAAGCGGGTCGTTTACTTCGATGGTTTTCCAACGCCCCGCAATATTTGCAGCAATTACGTCGAGCGATCCTTCGCCGCCATCCGCCATCGGAACGAGCGTAGATTTGTGGAGATTGGGTAAGCCTTTTTCAATAGCTTTGGCAACCTTTAATGCGGTTAATGATCCTTTAAATTTATCGGGGCAAATGAGGGTTTTCATGAGTTAATGGAAGTTTTAGCTAATGCTGCTGCACCAAGTAAAATGGCGGTTTCGTTTAGTTCAGAAAAACGAATCTGTACATCATTGTTGAACAACGCCTTTAACTTGGGTTCAAGATACTTTTCTGCCTTAGATATATTACCTCCTAAAACGAGGTTCTTGGCATTAAATTTAGCCATTATCGGTGACATAAATATGAAGAAATTATCACAGAAGGCAGTAAATGTTATATCTAACTGCAACTCATCAAGCTGATCAATCATTGATTTTACACCATTTACCTGTTTGCCGAATTGTTTGCTGGAAAAATCGACGAACCATCGAGTAGAAAAGTAATCATCGGCAATTCCTTCTTGAAATGGCAAGTTGAAAATTTCACCGTCGGGCGGTACGTCGGATGAGTCTGTGATAACTTTTCCTGATTCAATAAAGGTACTGCCAATGCCCGTTCCGAGTGTGATTCCTATCATATTGCCTTCGCTCCGCCCATTTCCAAATTTGTATTCTCCTATTCCGAAGCAGTCGGCATCGTTAAAGAAGAATACTTTTGCGTTGAGTTTTTTTTCCAAAATACTACCAATCGGAAGGTTTGACAAGCTGCCAAACTTCTTCCCTTGGTTATATAAAGCCGTTGCGGTTTGATAATTGAACGGGCCGGGCATGGCAATGGCTATCTTAGATACGTCTTTTGATAGTTGCTTGGCGAGGTGTTCTGTCCAACAATCAAGAATGATACTTTCGTTATCGAAACTGTTTACTTTTTGGGTGATGATTCCATCGTTTTTTACGGTAAAATCATTGATATTTATCAAGCATGAGCTAATGTGGCTACCACCGATATCAACCGCCAATAGGTACTTTTCTAACGTGTTCATGATTTGTTAACTAAAAAACGTAGGGAGGAACAAACAGAACAGTAGTATGAGCGTAAAGAACGCAAGTAAGATGAGAATGCTTTTAGGATAATACTCCCAAGCTTTTTTACCTTCAGATGCTATTTCAGACTTTTTATCATCTTTTGCGAAAACACTTGCAATACTGCCCACTGTCAGCGTAACTGCTGCACCGATGGCGTTCCACCAAAACCAAAAAACATCAGGTACGAAAAGCCATAAATAGGCATTTACTAAAACACCAGCAACTAAGCCAATGTTAATGCCCCTTCCGTTTATTCTTGGTAAAAGTATAGCAGCTAAAAATGTAGCCAAAAGTGGGCCGTAAAACACCGAGCCAATTTTGTTTATGGCTTCGATAACGGTCTTGGCAATATCTCCCACAAAAAATGCTAAGATCAACGTTAATACGCCCCAACCGAGAGCAACAATTTTACTTGTTCTCACATATTTTTTATCCGTTAACTCCATTTTTTTGGAAACGATTTCTTCCATCGTCACGGCACTTAGCGAGTTCAAAGTCGAGCTAAAAGCAGACATAGCGGCGGCAATAATTGCTACAACCAGTACGCCAATGATGCCATTTGGTAAATAGTTTTCTATAAAAAGCGGAATCATTAAGTCGCTTTTACCCGTTGGTATCATCTGCATAAAATCGGCATCTAAAGCCACAAACGTACCCACAATTAGTCCGCCTAAACAATACATAAACGTTATCGGAAAACGAAGCAAGCCGTTGAACAGCAGTACGTTGCGAACCGTAGGTAAGTCTTTTGCGGATAAAATTCGCTGGGCTTGCATTTGATCGGTGCCGTAGTAAGACGTATAAAGAAAAATACCTCCGATGAGCATCGGCCAAAAGCCGTATTCGCCACCATCAAAACCGAAGTTAGAGAAGTCGATGACTTGTAGTCTTGAATTATCAACGTTTGCCACGAAGTTATCCCAACCACCGATGTTTTTAAGGCCGTAAAAAATGATGATGATAATGCCCGTTACTTTGATAATCATTTGCAAAACTTCGCTGTAAACTACGGCTTTCATGCCGCCTTCCAGTGAATAAAGCACCGTTGAAAGCCCAACGAGTAAGACCGTAGTGGTGAACGAAATGTGAAGCAAAGAAGATAAAATAAGTGAAACGGCATAAATGGTAACACCCGCTGCAAATGAACGGCTGAACATAAATACCGAAGAAAGTAGGAGGCGAGTGGTGGTGTTAAATCTTTTTTCGAGGAATGAATAAATGCTTACCACGCCACTTTTGTAGAGTGCGGGCCCGATGAACGTCATGACAACTATCATGGCGACAGGCACGCCAAATTCAAACGTAAGCCATTTCATGCCGCCGCCCTCACGCAAACCCACAAAGGCGGGTGCAGATACAAAACTGATCACAGAAAGTTGAGATGCCATTGCCGACATACACAACGAAAACCACCCGAAGGTTTTACCGCCAAGAAAATAGTTGCCTGAATCGGTTTGATTTCTGAGCTTAAAGCCCATCCATAACATAACTACGAAATAGAAGGCGATGATGGAATAATCTAAGTAATTCATGCGTTTTCGATTAGGTCTAAGATCACAGCGGCTGTCCAAGTAAATGAATGCCCGCCGTAGCCCTTGGACTCGGTTGATTGAACTGATTTAAACGGATTAAAATATTCGTAGAAGCCATAGTATTCTACCAAAGCAATGATGTCATTTTTAGTTACGTCTGCCATTTCATTGAAACCGTAACGCAGCAAACCGTGGTAAATTAACCAGTTCATTTGTGGCCAAACGGGTCCTCTCCAATAGCGTTTAGGGTCAAATTTTTCATTATCTGTATGAAAACTCGGGCAAACGAAAAGGTCTTTTTCTTTAAATTCGAGAAGGGTTTCAAGCAATAGTTGAGCTTTATCAGGAGATGGGATTCCTGCAATTAAACTTGTATAGCCGCCAATTTCCCATTGCTTTATTTGTTTGTTGTGGCGAAGGTCATAGCAAACGTAGTTTCCGATTTCCTCGCACCAAAGTTTATTTTCAAAGGCTGGTTTTGCTTTTTGTTGCCACGCCTCAATTTCAGCAACGTCTAAACCATACTGCTTGCCTACGTTTATTAGGCCGTCGTTAGATTTTATCAAAAGGGCGTTGAAAAGTGTGTCTTGCACTAAAAACGGGCTTTCTTCAAAAATTCCGATGCCGTCGTATTGGTGTTTTTTACCAAGTTCGATAAGATATACAAAGCGGTCGTAGTCTTTTTGCAACGGTCGGTGGCTTGGATCTGCTTGCGTATTATCTTTTCGTGTATAGGCAGGAATATCTCCAGGTTTTACCTCAAAGCCATCGTAGGCATAATCCCAAAGTGGCGAATTATCTCGCCCAGACTCCCACGGGTGGAAGATAAAAGCCAGGCCTTCGTTTTTGGGGTCCCTGATGGTATAAAGAAACCGGTGAAAGTGAGTTATTTTACTGAATATCTCAGACACAAATTCTTTAAAAACGGGGTCGTTTCCGTGCGTTTTTGCCATTTCTTCCAATACAAACCCAAATACTGGGGGCTGCGTTATGCCTCCTGTTTTTGGCTTTTGCGATGCCCCGCTATTTACTTGTGTATCCCAAAATTCAAAATTCGGAAAATACGTTGTTTCATTTTCTGAATGAAAATTGATGTGAGCAATCATCCCGTTTTGCCATTGCCCTGAAAACATTGAGCGAATTTCCTCTATGGCATATTCAAGATTAAAATTTTTAAAACCTAAAGCGGCAAAACCAGAGTCCCAATTCCATTGAAAGGGATATAATTTTTCGCTTGGAACAGTGAAGCCGTCCCTTCGATTTTTAAGTAAGATTTCTTTTGCTTCGTTTTTTAAAACAGCGGTATTTGATTCCATGGGAAATAATTTTTTGGAAAAGTTTAAAAAAAAGACAGCTAAATTAACTGTCTTTTTACTAGTTTAACCTATTTAACTTATGAAGCTTTATTAGAAGTCAAACCTTGCTCTCAAGAATATTCTTCTTGGTAGTTCGGGTCTTCCTACAAAATAGCTAGAGCCTTCAATGTTGGCACCTCGAGGTGAGCCTTCTGTGATGCCAGCCGTATCAAATAAATTGAAGACTGATACGCCGAAACGCATCTTCTGAGTGCCTTCTCCAACATTTACGGTATAGCCAGCGTCTAATCTGCTGATAGTGTAGGCATCTAATTCGTAAACATTATCAGCGGCAGTGTATTTTTTGCCGATATAGTTTGTTGAGAAACCTGCATCCACTACGCTGTTGTCATAGTTTAGGGCAATCATTCCCATTGTTCTTGGCTGGCGTTGCAGCCAGTTTCCTACCAATTCGGCGTTACTTTCGTACTTCGTGTATTCGTGAAGCTGGTACGTGAAATTTCCACTTGCGTTCAGGTTTTTGGCGATGTTATAGTTCAACGATGCCTCGATACCCCTTGAAGCCGTCGATACTTTTTGAATATCATCTATCAAGCCGCCTTGTCCGTCGTTTATGAAGTTAATTTCGTTTCTATCGCTCAGAGCGATATTGTAAATTGCAGCCGTTGCAGCAAATTTTGACGAACCATACTTGACACCTGCCTCAGCCGAAACAATGTTTTCTGGCTTGTAGGTACTTGTTTCATAAGCTGATTTAAACTTTACCGAACGCAACTCTGGGAAGAAATATCCCTTCGAGAAGTTGGCATAAACGTTTAATGATTGTGAAACTTTATACAAACCTGCCAAGGCAATAGCCGTTCCGGTTGTGCTTACGGTTCCTTTTTTAGTGAGTACGTTATTGTTCCAAGAAACGGTTGAAATGTTTGGAGCAAGCGTAGGATCTGTTTGCATAGTGTATGCTTTGCTTCCGTAGCTTCTGATTTCGCCCATTGCTTTCTCGATACGGATACCTGCATCAAGGTTAAACTTTTCACCTTTAAATTCTTCTGCAATATATACGGCTGCTTTGTTGCTATTGATACTCTGATTTGAATAACCTACGTTTGTGCCTGTTAGACCATTCAAGGCATATTTTTTAGCCACGCCGTTGGCATCTGTATAAGAAAGATTTACCAAGCGAGGGTTATCGGCAAACTCGCTCAAGTAACGGTATGTGATGTTTACATCGCCCGCTTCAGAGCGAGAAAGGAACGTGCCCAACGTGATATTGTGGTTGGCTATGCTCTTTGAAAGGTTGAATTCTCCAACGTATTCATTCAATGGGCGGCTTCTGTCTAATACTCTGTTTTCGAATAAAAGAGCGTTTGAAGGTAAAGCTTTGCCATTATCCACGTAAGTGTAGGCAAGATTTGTTGCTCCGGTAAGCCCACGCCCAGCCGTTGCTAAAAATGTGCTTTGTGTTTCAACCGGGTTTCCGAAACCCGCTCCGTCTAAGAATAGGTTGAACTGGTGGTCGTATTTAGCGTATTTTATTTTGGAGTCAAATGCCCAGCCATCTCCAAAATTTTGATTGGCTTTCATCATTATATAGCCTCCTTTTGCTGTGACACCATCACGAATGGGTGAGTTATAAACACCATCGGGCGTATTGAAAGTAAAATCTGCTGCGTTTACGGTTTGCATCGTTCTGACTGTTTCGCCACCTACAGTAGGTCTGCTTTTATCAGCAGCGTTTAATGGAAACGGCAAGTAGAATTGAGCCTTATCGTCTATGTATTGTCCCATAATGGTTACCGAACCGTTATTCAACAATCTTTTGATATTACCTCTTATTTGTACACCTTCTGTTGGTAAGCCAGTTTTGATTGGGCCTTCGTCGTATCTATAAAAACCAGAGAGTGCGTAATACGTTTTTGAATCGCTACCGCCTAATTTCCCGCTTGATAGAAAATCTGCTTTTACTCTTCCGAGTGTCGCCCATTCTAACTGAACGGCGTTTTTAGATACGTCTGAACCTGTAATACTGTTGTAATTGATAATACCTGCCACTGACCCTGCACCAAATAAAGTTGAAACTCCGCCCCGAACAAACTCAAGGCTTTGAATACCGATGTCGTTTCTAAAGTAAACGTCGTGTGCAGAAGAGTTCAAACCAAACGTACTAAGTGTAGGCAAGCCGTCAACTTGTAAAGGGTTAAACTGATACTGACCGCCAGAAGGCAAACCTCTTATAAATATGTTTGATGCAACTTCACCACCGCCACCTTCTGCCGTAATACCTGGTATGGTACGCAAAACGTCTGCTTGGCTGTTTGCTGCTAAGTTTGCCACTTGTTTAGCACTCAAATACGTCATAGAAAGCGGAGAGTCCTTCTGAGATTTTGTTCCGAATGTAGCCGTAACAACTACTTCGTCGAGGTTCATTAAGTCTTCGGTTAATTCAAAATTTACTGTTTGATTACCACTAACGGTTACTGTTTTAGTTTGGGTAGAGTAACCCGTGAAGGTAACCTTAACTTGGGCGGTTGCTGTACTTACATTTATCGAGTAGTTACCATCAATGTCAACCAAAATACCTGTGCCATTTCCTGTCGAAACGGCAGCACCAATTAACGGATCTCCGCTTGATTTTTCTGTTACTTTTCCGCTAATAACACCTTGTGCCAGTGCGGAAAAACCTTGAGATAGCACGAACGCCACCGTTAAAATTTGGAGTAAAAATGTTTTTTTCATTTGTGTTTAATATGAAGGATTTAATAAATAGTATAATTTTTTTACAAAGGTAGAGGGCTGAAAATTGTAGATTATTGAATTTTATTGTCAATAACTTGGACTATATTGTTCAACAAGTTTTTATTTGGAGCAAAAAGGGGCAATTTAGTGCTATCAAAAAACGGCATACAAGAACATGAAAGCAGATTTTGAGAAAATCATAAATGAACCCAATCTTTCTTTTATGATAAAAACCGTGGAGCGAGAAAAGCGTCCTTTTATGAAAGGAACGTGGCACTTTCATCCCGAAAATGAAATTACGCTTACCTTAGCAAGCGATGGCAAACGCTTTGTGGGTAATAGTGTAGAAGAGTATAAAGTGGGTGATTTGGTTTTTTTGGGGAAAAATGTACCGCACTGTTGGCTAACCGAGAAGCATGCCAAACAAGTGGTTATACAGATGAAAGATGATTTTTTGGGAGAGCAGTTTCTAAATATTCCAGAAATGAGTGCTATTAAAAAATTGTTTGCAAAAGGAGGGAGAGGTATTGAATTTTACGGGGAAACGAAAAAAATGGTTACCGCTAAAATTAATGCCTTGTATAATAAAGAAGGTCTTGAGAAGATACTCAACTTGGTTGATGTATTGCATACGTTGGCAATTTCGGATGAAATACGATACCTTTCTTCCGAAGGTTTTAATCCGCTCACCTTGGGTTATTTAGATCAGAAGAGAATACAGGTAGTCTATGATTATATTCTTGAAAACTACCAAAAGGATATTTCAATTGAGGCTGCTGCCAATTTGATTAATATGACAAAAACATCGTTTTGCAAATTTTTCAAAAAAGCCACTAAAAAAACGTTTACCGAAGTCGTGAATGAAATAAGGATTGGGCACGCTTCTTCTCTCATTATTGAAACCGACGATAATATTTCTACGATTGCCTATGCTTCTGGTTATCAAGATGTTTCTTACTTTAATCGTAAGTTTAAAGAGCTGGTAAATATGAATCCAAATGAATTTAGGTTGAAGTATCAGAAGTAAAATCATTTTTTTACTCTATGCCCCAGTCGCCTTCATTTATTATCCAAAAAATAACCATTTCATTGCCTTCGGAAATTCTTCGCCCCAGCGTTTTTCGTTGTGTTCGCCTTTGGGGTCAAACGAAACTTCGATTTCTATTTTATTTGAATCAAAGCCTTGATTTTCAATGGTTTGCTTTAACTTTTCGATGTTCGGAATCATGTACTTGCTTTCTTTTCCGCCGCCGTACAAATAGATTTTTGTGTCAAGTGGGTTAAAGAATTCTACGGCATCAAAATAGATGCGGGAAGAAACCCAAAGCGAAGGCGAAAGCACCATCAAACGCCCGAAGGTTTCGGGGTACATAAAACCCGCATAAATGCTGATTAAACCGCCCATCGAGCTGCCGCCAATTCCGGTAAATTGACGTTCGGGTTTTGTACGAAATTGCTTGTCAATGTAAGGTTTGAGATTACGCACAATGAAGTTAGCGTACCGCATCCCGTTTCCCTTGCCTCTTTTTGGGTGTGAATACGGCGAATATTCCTCGTAGCGGGTTTCGTCTCCGTGGTCAAGTGCCACCACAATCACGTCGCCGAAGCCTTGGTTTTTTAGCAGTGAAAGGCGTTTGTCGATTTCCCAATTTCCGTAAGGCGAGCCGTCGCCGAAGAGGTTTTGAGCATCTTGCATGTAAATTACGGGATAACGTTTCGTTACGTTTTCTTTGTAATCAGCAGGCAATAAAATATTGATTTTTCGGTGCGTACCAAGTTGTGGAATGGCAAATTCTTCGTCAATGATTTGTACGGTGGGCAGTAGGCGTTTTATGTACGCCGTTGAGCCGGCGTTTCGCCAGTAAAGTACTTTATCTTGAATGAGTTTTTTCGACGTTTCGATTACTCTATTTAGTGACTTATTACCGAATTTGTCAATTTCGGCGTAATCCCAACCGCCACGGGTGTATTTGTATTCTATTTTTGGGTATTTCAAAAGTACTTCTTCAGGTAACTCCAGACGGTATTTTCCCTCAGAAACCTTTTGCATTTGAAACTCGCTGAGGTCAGGATACCAATTGCAGAAATTTCCCGTCACAAAAATGGGGCGTTCGTCTTTGGTAGTTTCGAGTTC
>JANQUM010000369.1 GCA_030731175.1 Spirosomataceae bacterium | reverse complement strand
CAAAATGGCGTTGTACAGCAACTGTTGAAAATCCGGTTTCGACCACGTGCGGTCATCGTGTCCGTAAGCGGTGTAAAAGACTTTTCCTTTTCCGTAGTTTCTAATCCACGTATAAGGTTCCGTAGTTTGATTGGGTTTATCAGCCCGTTGGTCAGCCTTGATTTCCCGCTCCGCCAACACAATATTATCGGGTTGTAACTTTGTGTGTAAATACGTCTCATCGTACGCCGTAAATGGCGAAACATCTTGCATTATTTCGTGATTGGGCAACAGCGTTTTCGTTCGGACAGAATCCATGGTATGCCGCCAAAACTGCCCGCCCACCATCTTCACGTATTCCTTTGAATTTCGGAAACAATAAGCGGCACAATGAATGGGCAGCAATCCCTTACCGGAAGCAACATAATCTGTCAACGCTTTTTCGGCGGCGGGCGAGATTTCGTCGTAATTAGCGTAAATCATCACCGCGTCAAACTTATTGAGCGTCGTAGAATTCAGGTCTTCTAATTTATCGGTGTAGGTAAAGTTGATTCCCTTTGGGCCGAGAGCCGCCATAATCGTCGGGACGCGTTCGATAGGTTTGTGATGGCTCACAGAGTCACCAAGAAAAAGCACCTCGATACGGCGACCTTGCTGTGCGAAAGTTGCAAATCCTGAGAATATGATGATGGATAAAACGAATAACTTTTTCATAATATTTTTCTGAGAAAAATTTGTGGAATTATCAATAAGAACACCGACTATGGCATTCTTATCGACGCCCTTCTTGAGAACAAGTTTCTAATTTCAAAACTCCGGCAGTTTTATTAACTCCCCGCCTTTCATCGCTGACTCGTGAGCTAAAATACCGACGGAAGTCCAGTTTGCGGATTGAGCAGCATTCGGAAATGGATCGCGATCTTCTACCAACGCCATCAAAAATTCGTGAGCTAAATGCGGGTGCGAACCGCCGTGACCGCCGCCCTGCTCAAAACTTAAATGCGTATTTCCGTCAGTATCGTACACGCCTTTTCCAGTAAATGACCGAATTTCTTCGGGTAGCAAGTGAGCGTAATCGGGAGTCTCTACCTTTTCAGGAATTTCGGCTTCCGGCTTTTTAGCGGTGTGAATTACGTTCGGTTCGCCTTCTATCAACGCCCACTCAAACGACTTTTCGCTTCCGTAAACCTCAAAGCTTTCCCGGTATTGACGTGCCACGTCGAACAGCGAACGATAAACATTTGCACTCAAATCACTGTCTTTAAATTTGATGTGAGCCGACTCTACCGCAAAAGGTGAGTTATGAATATCAGCAAGTTCTTTTCTAATTGTTCCCGAACCAAAACATGAAACGTATTCAGCATCAAGCTTTAATAATCCCGCCACCGGACCAACGCAATGCGTGGCGTAATGCATCGGTGGAAGCCCCGGCCAATAGTCTGGCCAACCGTCCATATCTTGCTGATGAGAAGCTTTCAAAAATTGTACTTTACCGAGTTCGCCTTTTTCGTACATTTCTTTCACGAACAAGAATTCGCGGGCGTAAACTACGGTTTCCATCATCATATATTTTTTACCCGTTTCCCGACAAGCATCCACGATTTTCTGACAATCTGCTACCGAAGTCGCCATCGGAACGGTGCAAGCCACGTGCTTTCCGGCGTAAAGTGCTTTCAAACTTTGTTCGGCGTGGTTTGGAATTGGCGTATTGATATGAACCGCGTCAATGTTCGGATCGAGTAGTAATTCGTCATAATCCGTGTAACGTTTTTCGATGCCAAACGT
The DNA here is from genome assembly GCA_030731175.1 of Spirosomataceae bacterium. Classification (GTDB taxonomy): domain Bacteria; phylum Bacteroidota; class Bacteroidia; order Cytophagales; family Spirosomataceae; genus JANQUM01. Next base: position 1,572 of record JANQUM010000369.1, on the reverse strand, counting down.
ATCTCCGATTTCGTTTAATTTCTCTTCGTTCCGCTGACAAATGGCGTACATTTGGGCGTTGGGATGTCGCTGGTAAATGGGTATGAATTCGGCTCCAAATCCAAGTCCAATAATGGCAATATTTATTTTCATAATTGTAGAATTGTAAATTAGTAATCCCGATAGCTATCGGGAGCGAATTGGCGAGTTTTTTAGCCCGTTGATTACGCAAGTTGCTCTATTATTTCATTGCACTGATGAGACCTTTCAAATACGAAAAACTGTCTCGCATCAATTGCTCTTCCGACTCAAACATCTTACGCCAAATGTTAGCGGCGGCGAGTTTTTCACTGAATGCTTCAATGCTTATCATTCCGCCGTAATTTATTGATTTCAAGGCAAGTAATACCTCTTCTACATTTACGTGTCCAGTTCCAAGCGTACCACGATCATTTTCGGAGAGTTGCACGTGAACTAAGTTTTCGTCCATTTTTTGCACGGCTTCAAACAAGCTCTTTTCTTCGATATTTGCGTGAAAGGTATCAAACATGACTTTACACGCCGGATGGTTGATTTCATTAACCAAGCTGAGTAGCTCGTCGGTTGATGTGGCAAGATAACTTTCAAAGCGATTCAGGTATTCTAATCCGAGTGTAAGGCCCATGCTATCAGCGTATTCCGCCAGTTCCCATAGATTCTCTTTCGCCCACCCTAGCTCGTGCGACGTTGGTGCTTTTCCCGTAAAAACTCCTAACGCCGAATGAAACGGCCCGGTCAATAATTTAGAATCTAAAATTACGGCACAATCAATGGCTTGCTTATTGCGTTCGAGCGTAGCTTTCCGCTCATTAACATTCGGAGAAATCTGATTAAAGTCAGCCCCGTTTATGGTTACAGCAATACGATCGAGGTCGAGTTCATCCAACTTCTTTCGCCACGCAAACCAGACTTCTGGATTTACGTCGAAAATTGGCACTTCCACCCCATCAAAACCAATTTCTTTGATTTGTTCCAAAACAGGAAAGAGCCTTTCGTCAATTTCTGTTCCAAAAAGCAACAGGTTCATTCCCAATTTCACGTTCATAGATTAAATGTTATAATTTCTTAATGCAATATTATAAACGAAAAATACAATTACTACCCTTCCGATTACCCAATACTGACTTTATTTTGACCATTAATTTGTCAATTAATAAATAGTTGTGATAATTTAGAGGAATAAAACCAATCTAACTAATGAGAATTGCTTTAGAGAAAAACATTAAAAGTCCGATAAAGTCGTTCACCATTTCCGAACTAATCGAACCGTATTTCGACCCAAACTGGCACTTTCATTCTCACTACCAATTATTCACGGTTTTGGAAGGAACTGGCACTCGATTTATCGGAGATAATATTCAACATTTTGAACCGGGAGATACCGTATTTTTAGGACCTGATTTGCCGCATCTTTGGAGCAGCGACAAAGCCTATTTTCAGCATAATAGTAAGCTCAAAACGCACGGAATTGTGGTCTATTTCACCGAAAATTTTTTGGGTGAGTCTTTCTTTAATAAGCCCGAAATGCAATCTCTTTCAAAGCTATTGCAACGC
>JANQUM010000368.1 GCA_030731175.1 Spirosomataceae bacterium | reverse complement strand
TGGAATACCACAAGCAGTAAAATGAAATATAATATCAAAAAAACACAAGATTTTGCCGCAAACGTTTCCGGTAACGTTTGCAATTTTAATATTTACTTTAATTAGTTGCACAAATCTTAGGGTTTTCTTTATTTATGCAAACTTCTAAAATTTAGCAATCTATGATTAGCTGCTGAATAACTAATGCATCAATATCTGAAAAGTACAATTTTGTACAATTACAGACTAACCGAAAATTGAAGCGGTAATAAAAATAGGGCAATGCAAATTTATAGAATTGCGTAAAGCGGAAATCTGCTTGACGGTCTCGCTATTTTGTACTTAGATTTGAATCAAGGATTCTTGATTACGTTGTGAGTTTTTAACCATTCTTCTCCCGCTTTATCACGGAAGAAGTCCATCCAGATGTAGTACATTTCTTTGCCTTCATCCACTTTTACAGAATGGCTCGAACCCAGTGGAATGTGCAGCAATGAATATTCGGGAAGGTTTGTTTGTGCTTCATCAGCAAAAACGGTGATATTATTTCCAGCAAGACCAAAAAAGAGTTGCTCTAACATGCCATGTTCGTGAGCGGCAACTCTGTCAGGGCCGGGGGCTTGCACTGTTCCCATCGCAATTCTTGGAATATACTTATTCGGGAAAATGGTGCGACTTACGGTATTCGGGCTTTTGATTGGTTCGGTGTAAGCTTCGCAATCGGTGAATTTTTTGTAGTAAATCTCCTGCGTATTTTCTTTTGGAAATTCTTTTAAGTCAAGTTTGTCCTGCTCAGTTAATTTGCTCGAAATTTTTAAAAAATGAAGCGTGTCATTTTTCGCCGCAATTATCGAAATTCGTTTAATGTCGTTTTGAACAAGTACCGTTTCGGGTACAATATCGTAAGTTTTTTTGTTGGCTCTGACTTTACCATTCCCTTTTACGAAAAGGTAAATGTCTCGGTAATCAGGGTCTTGCAGCTCATTTTTTGCTACGCCTCCAGTTATTGAAATTTGGGTGACTGTAACTCCAGGAATTTCATTTTCGAGGATTGATTTTTGGTATTCTTTTGAGTTGACTGGTAAATTTACCGCCAAATTTTCCTTCTGAATTTCCTGAGAAAAACTTGCAGAAATCGATAAAACTGACATCGAAATGATGCATATGGTAGTTTTTAAATTCATGTGTTTTCCTTAAAGAATTCGAGAAAAGTGATAGTAAAAACGGAGAAATATAAAAGTATTTCTCGTAATAGAGTAGAGATGTTTAAATCCATTTCTGAGCGGAACCTTCAACTTACTGTATGAAAAGCAATTTGAAAGTCCCGACTCAGTTTTATGGATTTTGGTAAAATTAATTACCGTGTATTCAACCTATGAATATTTTAGTAACCTGCGTTTTGAGGAGCAAGGTTGGCATTTCTTACCAATTCGTTTGCCGGTAAAGGGAATAAGTAGTCTCTATTTGATTGAAACTTTGATTTTGCCCCTTCTAATCCAGAAGCACTGAATACGCCGTTTGGCCCGTCAGCTAATTTTCTTCTTGCAATGTCGTACCATCTTTTGAACTCAAACGCTAATTCCCACTTACGTTCTTCTAATACCATGGTTCTGAAAGCATTTTGATCAAGTCCAGCAACATCAGCCGGGAAAGTTCTTGGCGTGCTTCCTGCTGCACCAGCTCTCGCTCTTGCACGTACTCTATTTACATAACCCGCCGCTTCGGCTGATCCAGGAGTGATTTCGTTTAACGCCTCAGCAGCAATTAATAACACCTCTGCGTAACGCATCATGATATAATTTTGACCGTTTGTTCTTCCGTTTCCGTCTGCGGCAGGGCCAGCTTTACGCGTGTATTTTGCAATGTGCGGGCGATTATCACCAGCTGCAAAGAATTTAGTAAATTCTGTGTACGGTTGTACTTTTCCTCCAAAAACACCGGTTGTGTCTAAGCTTACAGATTTTCTATAATCACGCCCATTCCATGCGTTGTAAACTCCTAAAGAAGGAACTGATACAGACCATCCGCCGCCGTAACCGTATTGAGCATCAGCTCTGATACCGGTAAAAGCCGCCTGATAGTTTCTGCCTTGGTCACCATTTGACTGACCGATGAAATCAATTACAAAAATGAGTTCCTTTGAGGCGTCTTGCTTCGAGGCATCAAAAATGTTTTGATAATCAGCTTCAAGCCCTAAGTTATATGCACCTTCTTTGCTAATAATGTCTTTTGCTTCTGCGTAAGCATTTTGGTAGTCTCCCAAAGTTAAATAGACATCTGCTAAAAAGGCACTTGCTGCCGACTTCGCTGGCAACGCTCTTGATACTTGCGTATTTGGCAACCATTCTTTAGCATACTTTAAATCAGCGATAATGCCAGCATAAACGTCAGCCGCAGGAGTTTTACTTATGGTAGATGCTGCCTGAATATCTGTTACTGGTGCAGTAAGGTAAGGAATAGCTCCAAACTGACGCACTAAGTGAAAATACGTGAACGCTCTAATAAAATAAGCTTGTGCAGTAACTCTATTTTTTGTTGCAGCATCTGCTGTCACAAACTCTGCTCCGGCGATGGCTTGGTTAGCGGCACCAATAATTTGGTAAGCTTTTGGCCAGTAAACTTCAATGTTCGCATTATCAGTCAAAAGAGCAACGTCGTTAAACTGTACCCTTTCTGGGTTGGAAACATTCTTATTAAGGTCAACCATGTCACTGCGTAACATTAACGACATAGACATCTCTCGTGACATAAAGTAACGGTGTTGCATGTGCCCGTAGGCACCGTTCACCGATGTTTGGATGTCACCTACTGATGTAAAGAAACTTTCGGGTGCTAGTAAGCCAACCGGACTTTCCTCCAATGTTGAACATCCAGTAATTGTCAATCCCGCAAAAAGGGATAAGAATAAAAATTTAATTTTTTTCATGTTTTGTTAGTTTAAACTTTCTCCCTTTCGTGGTTTAAATCATGAAAGAGAGAAAGGATATGTAATTGATTTATAGATACTTACGCAATTTGTTAAATTGACGATTATGTAGTAGCTAATTGTTTTTAAAATCTCAAATTAACACTAAAATTAATTGACCTTACCGTTGGAAAGTTACCGAAGTCAAATCCTTGGGTTGTGTTTCCAGATGCACTGTTACCACCGCCAGCACCGAAGTAATTTACTTCAGGATCAAGACCAGAGTATTTTGTAAACGTTAATAAGTTTTGTGCACTAACAGAGAGTCTTAAGTTATCCAACTTTAATTTCTCCGTCACGCTGCTCGGCACGCTATAGCCTAAGGCAAGGTTTTTCAACCTCATGTAACTACCATTTTCTACAAAACGAGATGAAATTTCTCTTCCTCTGTTTCCTACCACACGT
>JANQUM010000367.1 GCA_030731175.1 Spirosomataceae bacterium | reverse complement strand
GCTCGTAGCTGGGCCGATTGAACGTCCACAAAATATATTTCCTCAATTTAAGGAGATTAAGAAATTTAACTACAACACTGCAAAGCTTGGCTTACAGCTCATGGCTTGGGGCTTATTTAAGAAGGTGGTTATTGCTGATAGATTAGCTTTGTTTGTAGATGAAGTTTATGGTCATCCTGAAAATTTCGAAAGTATTTCGTTTTGGGTTGCTACCTTTTTCTTTACTTTTCAGATTTATTGCGACTTTTCTGGTTATTCTGATATCGCCATTGGTGCGGCGTTAGTAATGGGTTTTCGATTGATGAAAAACTTTCATAATCCCTATTTTGCGACATCAATACGTGAATTTTGGACTCGATGGCATATTTCCCTCTCAACTTGGTTTCGTGATTACCTGTATATTCCGCTTGGTGGAAATCGAGTATCTAAGCCCCGGGTATACTTCAATTTATTCTTCGTATTTTTGGTCAGCGGAATTTGGCACGGAGCAAACACAAACTATATTATTTGGGGTGCATTGCACGGTTTTTACTTGATTTTTGGTCTGTTGACATTTAATTACCGGAATAACATATTAGCATTTTTCGGAATAAATAATGATAGTATTCCAATGCGTTTTGCCAACGCGACCATTACTTTCTTGTTAGTGATGATTGCTTGGATTGCATTTCGTGCAGATTATACTTTAAAATATTTCTCGTATGTGCTGATTGATAAACTCGCAGATTCAGGTGAAATTTTTTCAACCCCAATGAACGACAATTACATTCGCAAGTTTGTTTACATGGGTCAGGGATTGACCGAATTTACTTATGCAATTCTCCTAATTATCTTTCTGATGGTTGTTAACGCCTTTCAGGAAAAACAAAGTTTGCGTTATTTAATCAACCAACAGATAACACCCGTTCGTTGGGCTTTATACGTTACTTCATTACTTATTTTTATCTATTTGGGTGTTTTTGAATCCGATGCTCAATTTATCTATTTCCAATTTTAATTATGTCGCAAGAATTAGTCCTAATCATTGATTTTGGTTCGCAGTACACTCAGTTAATTGCTCGTCGGGTGCGTGAATTAAATGTTTATTGCGAAATTCATCCGTTTTACGCAATACCTGAAATTCAAGAAAATGTAAAAGCGATAATTTTATCAGGAAGCCCGTGTTCAGTTCTTGATGACGATTCTCCAAAAGTAGATTTCGAATTATTTAAAGGAAAACTGCCATTGCTAGGTGTATGCTATGGTGCTCAGCTTTTAGCAAATGAATTTGGAGGCAAAGTTGCGTCGTCTTCAACAAGAGAATACGGCAGAACGAACCTTTCCAGCATAAATACAAAATCTGACCTCTTCGCTGGCGTTCATATCGGTTCACAAGTTTGGATGTCCCATGGAGATACAATTGTGGACCTTCCTTCAAATGCCGAACTTATTGCTTCTACTCAGTCTGTAAAAGTTGCGGCTTATAAAATAAGTGACGAAGAAACCTACGGTATTCAATTTCATCCAGAAGTGACGCACAGCACGGATGGAAAGCAGATTTTGAGCAACTTTTTAGTAAATATTGCGGGCTGCGTTCAAGATTGGACCGCCGATTCATTCGTCGAAACTTCTGTAGCTCAATTAAAAGAAACACTTGGTGAAGATAAGGTCGTAATGGGCCTTTCTGGTGGCGTTGATTCAACTGTTGCTGCTACGCTAATTCATCAAGCTATAGGTAAAAACCTTTACTGTATTTTTGTAGATAATGGCCTTTTGCGTAAAAATGAATTTGAGGAGGTTTTAGAATCCTACAAAGGAATGGGGTTAAATGTAAAAGGCGTGAATGCAAGTCAACGCTTTTACGACGCTCTAAAGGGCTTAAAAGACCCCGAACTAAAACGGAAAGCGATTGGAAAAACTTTTATTGACGTTTTTGACGAAGAAGCTAAATTAATCGAAGACGTGAAATGGCTCGGTCAAGGTACAATTTACCCCGACATCATTGAGTCTGTATCGGTGAAAGGCCCTTCTGTTACCATAAAGTCTCACCACAACGTTGGGGGTCTACCAGATTATATGAACCTACAAGTAATTGAACCGCTAAAATTGCAATTCAAGGATGGTGTTCGAGAAGTTGGGGCTGCTTTAAACATCAATCAAAATATTTTGGGAAGACACCCATTCCCTGGTCCGGGCTTGGCAATCAGAATTTTGAGTGATGTTACCCAAGAAAAAGTACGGATTCTTCAAGCAGTAGATCACATATTTATCAGCAACCTCAAAAAACACAATCTTTACAATGAAGTTTGGCAGGCGGGAGCAATGCTTTTACCAGTTCAGAGCGTTGGAGTGATGGGAGATGAACGGACGTACGAAAGCGTGGTTTCATTACGAGCCGTATCAAGTGTTGACGGAATGACCGCAGATTGGAGTCATTTGCCTTACAAGTTTTTAGGATTGGTATCCAACGAAATTATCAATAAAGTAAAAGGGGTAAACCGCGTAGTTTACGATATTAGCTCGAAACCACCCGCAACAATCGAGTGGGAATAAAATATGAATCAAAAAGAGAATATTAGTTTTGGCTGATATTCTCTTTTGCTGTGAGATTATCGCTAATTCGTTTGGCTTCTAAGGCTTGCTTTTCCAGATTTGTTCGGTGAACTCGGACACGACGTACTTCCAATCTGTACCCAACAATAAAGTAAAAAATAAAGGCGATGAAAACCACTAAAATCATTCCGTAATTGCTAATTTTTACACGCAATAAGAAACAGAGTACTGTGAATAAAATCGTGAAGAAATAGAATATAGCGGAAGTTGAGGCGTGGCTTAGCCCATTATCAACCAACAAATGGTGCATGTGAATCCGATCAGCTTCAAAAGGTGATTTTCCTCTGGTTATCCGTAATCCAAATACTCTAAGTGAGTCAAAAATCGGCACGAAAAGTAGTGTGATTACTAAAAGTGGGGCACTAACAAAAGTTGAATTTTCGGCAAATTCATGGTTGACATTGTAATGAATGTATTTTATTGAAAGGACCGTAATGATGTAACCAATCAACAACGAACCCGTGTCCCCCATAAATATTCGTTGCCTTTTGCTCAAATTGAATCGCATAAATGCAAGAAGCGAAGCTGAGGTGCAAAGTGATAAACACGCTAAAGACCAAAATTCATTTGACAAAAACCACCAGCCTAAAAAACCGCACGCAATCATACCTATGCCAGCCGACAGGCCGTCGATACCATCTATTAAGTTGAAGGAGTTTATGAGGGCAACAAAAATGAAAATGGTGAATAAAACACTGACAATGTAGGGTAATTCATTAACACCGAAAATACCCAAGAAATGATTGATCCGTAAATCGCTTCCAAT
>JANQUM010000366.1:871-3376 GCA_030731175.1 Spirosomataceae bacterium | reverse complement strand
TTGTTGTGTTATTTAGTTTTTTGTTAAAAGTGGTTCTGAAAGTAGCGAGTCGAGGTGTCACCCTAAGGCTCTCGAAGGGCTTTCCGTATTTGCGACAAACTTAAATCGGCTTCGGCTTCGGCTTCGCTCAGCCAGCTTTTGCCAGCCTGTAAATTCACTCCGTTCCGTAAGCCGTTTCGTTTTTGATTTCGCCCATCACAAATATACTTTGCGTGCTTCCAATATTTTCAAGCGAAGCTAACTTATTCATGATAAAACTCTGGTACGTCCGCATATCTGGCACTACTACCTTAATCATAAAGTCGTAATCACCGGAAATGTTCAGGCATTCGGTCACTTCGTCCATGGCAATTATGGATTTCACAAACTGCATTCCTGCCTCCTGAGCGTGTTCTTTTAACCGGATATTACAAAGAACCATGAGGCTCATTCCAATTTTTTCGCGGTCAACCAATGCTACGTATTTCTTGATAACTTGCTCAGTTTCAAGGCGTTTGATGCGTTCGTAAACCGGCGTTGCCGAAAGGTTTAGGCGGTTGGCAAGCTCTTTTGTGGTGAGTTTTGCGTCTTCCTGCAAAAATTTGATAATCAGTTTATCGGTATCGTCGAGTTTGGATAGCATTATTTATCGTTGAATTTCAACAAAAATAGATAAAAGTATAAGCAAAATGGAAGTCTGGTAGATTTTTTATCTACAAAATCTAAAATTGGTAATTAAATTATCTTTTCTTCCTATATTTGTGCTTCTCAAAATTACGAGTAAAATGACGTTAAAAGAAGCAATAAAAGAAAGAATCCTGATTTTGGACGGAGCAATGGGTACGATGATTCAACGGTATAACCTGACCGATGAAGATTACCGTGGTGAACGTTTCAAGGATTTCCCGCACGATATAAAAGGAAATAACGACTTACTTTCTATCACCCGACCGGATATTATTGAAGCAATTCACACCGAATATTTCGAAGCGGGAGCGGATATGGTTGAAACCAATACGTTCAGCGGCACAACGGTTGCCCAAGCGGATTATGCGATGGAAGATTTGGTGTACGAAATCAACTACGAAGGTGCTCAAGTTGCCCGTCGTGCTGCTGACAAAATGACGGCAAAAAATCCGGCAAAACCTCGTTATGTAATTGGTTCGATGGGGCCGACTACCAAAATGGCTTCGCTTTCGCCAGACGTAAATAATCCTGGATATAGGAATATAACTTTTGACGAATTGGCGGTTGCCTTCAAGCAGCAAGCAACGGCTTTAGTTGACGGCGGGGTTGATGCGTTGCTAATTGAAACAATTACCGACACACTGAACGCAAAAGCTGCTTTGTATGCGGTTCAGGAATTGATCGAAGAAAAACGAAAAGAAAACCCCGACTTTGAAATGCCAATTATGGTTTCGGGAACAATCACCGATCAGTCGGGAAGAACTTTGACGGGTCAAACTTCCGAAGCATTTTATAACTCGATTGGTCACGGAAATTTATTGACTGTCGGCTTAAATTGTGCGTTGGGAGCGAGGGCAATGAAGCCGTACCTTGCTGAATTATCCCGCGTTTCCGGAACATATATCAGCGTTCACCCCAACGCAGGTTTGCCCAACGAAATGGGACAATACGACGAATCTCCCGAATTTATGGGAGAGCAAATTCGGGAGTTTTTAGAAGACGGTTACGTTAATATTTTGGGTGGATGCTGCGGAACAACGCCCGATCACATTCGTGAATTTGCTAAAATTGCCACAGAATACGAACCTCGGAGCAAATCTACGCCAAAAACATTTCTAAGATTAAGCGGATTAGAGCCGCTCACTTTAACAGAAGAAATAGGATTTATCAACGTTGGCGAAAGAGCAAACGTAACGGGTTCACGGAAGTTTCTGCGGTTAATCAAGGAAGAAAAATTTGAGGATGCATTATCTGTTGCCCGCGATCAAGTGGAGGGCGGAGCGAATGTAATTGACATCAACATGGACGAAGGAATGCTGGACGGCGTTGAGTCGATGAAAACGTTCTTGAACCTCGTTGCCGCTGAACCTGATATTTCTCGCGTTCCGGTAATGATTGATTCGTCGAAATGGGAAATTATTCTCGAAGGTTTAAAATGCGTTCAGGGAAAAGCGATTGTAAATTCAATTTCTCTGAAAGCCGGTGAAGCTGAGTTTATTGAGCAAGCGAGTATCGTTAAGAAATTTGGTGCGGCGGTAATTGTGATGGCATTTGACGAAGACGGACAAGCCGACACCACGGCCCGAAGAATTGAAATTGCAAAACGCTCGTACGATGTTTTGGTAAATAAGGTGGGTTTCCCGCCGCAAGACATCATTTTTGACTTAAATATTTTTCCAGTTGCGACCGGAATAGAAGAACATAGAATCAACGCCATTTCATTTTTTGAAGGAACTAAATGGGTACGGGAAAATTTACCGCACGCCCACATCAGTGGCGGCGTAAGTAACGTTTCGTTTTCTTTCAGAGGAAATGATAAAGTACGGGAAGCCATTCACT
>JANQUM010000366.1:0-861 GCA_030731175.1 Spirosomataceae bacterium | reverse complement strand
TCCGCGTTTTTAAACCACGGAAGAAAAGCCGGAATGGATATGGGAATCGTAAACCCAACGATGTTGGAAATTTACGACGATATCCCAAAAGACTTGCTCAATGCCGTTGAGGATGTGCTTTTTGATCGAAAAGATGACGCTACCGAACGTTTACTCGATATTGCTGAATCGCTGAAAGGTGAAAAAGGCGAAGCTGCCGTGAAAGCAACGCAAGAGTGGCGAAGCGAATCGGTTGAAAAACGTCTGGAACACGCTCTGGTTAAAGGAATCTTAGACCACATCGAAGACGATATTGAAGAAGCCCGTCAGAAATACGATAAGCCCTTGCACGTCATCGAAGGGCCGCTAATGGACGGAATGAACGTTGTCGGTGATTTATTCGGTTCGGGAAAAATGTTCTTGCCTCAAGTGGTAAAATCAGCACGGGTAATGAAAAAAGGAGTTGCGTATTTGCTTCCATTCCTTGAAGAGGAAAAGCGGATTTCTGGTGATTTAAGTACCAATAATGGTAAAATATTAATGGCGACAGTCAAAGGCGATGTTCACGATATTGGGAAAAATATCGTTGGTGTGGTGCTTGCCTGTAACAACTACGAAATCATTGATATGGGTGTCATGGTTCCGGCAAATAAAATCTTGGATGCAGCAATTGAGCATAACGTCCAGGCCATTGGCTTGAGTGGTTTGATTACACCTTCGCTTGATGAAATGGTGTACGTTGCAAAAGAGATGGAAAAGCGGGGAATGAAAATTCCGTTGCTGATTGGCGGAGCAACTACTTCACGGGTTCACACGGCGGTGAAAATTGATCCGTTTTATTCGGGTTCGGTGGTTCACGTTTTGGATGCTTCCAAATCTGTT
>JANQUM010000365.1 GCA_030731175.1 Spirosomataceae bacterium | reverse complement strand
AGTACATATAGTATCCAAATGCCAAAAATTTAAAATAGAAAATGTACTGATCCATTGATTCTTCACCACGAATGAATTGAAACTCATCGTAAGTAAAAAAACCAACGCCTGAATAAGTAACTAAACATGTAAAGAAAATTGGAGAAACAATGTTAAAGTTTTTTCCACCAATTAAGCTGAAAAGAATATGTCCACCGTCTAATTGACCTATCGGTAAAAGGTTAAGAGCTGTGAAAAATAGCCCTAAGTACCCCGCAAAAATTAACGGATAATGGGTGATTTCGTTGGGGTGGGGCAGAAGTTCAGGATTTGCAAAAGTATCACGTAAAAAGTTGAAAATAAAGCTGTCACCAAGTCGGACTGCCATCGTGTTTGCTTCGTCTGAATAAGCGTATTTACCGTATTCGTACCCGTATTTGGCGTATTCTGGGTGAATTTCGTAAATATAATCAACTAACGGAAGGTGCGTAAAACCAAACCAAAGCGTAAATACTGCCACCACAAAGCCAGCAAGTGGCCCGGCAACACCAATATCAAAATAATCTATACGAGAATTTATTTTCTCTTTGATTTTAATGAAAGCTCCAGCTGTGCCAATTGATGTCACGAATCCGAGCCAAAACGGGATGTAAAAGGGAAGTGTTACGTTAACTTTACGGCTTTTTGCGGCGAAATAATGCCCGAGTTCGTGAATGGTTAAAAAGCCAAGAAATGGTATGCAAAATTCAAAGCCGCGGAGAAATTGTGGGAAGCCCATTCCGGCCGTGGTATCAAGAAAAGAACGACCAAAAATCCATTCTGCTCCTGCAACGGCGGTTGTTAAGATGGTTGTTAAGAATAATCCAATCTGAATCAGTAGCGTTTTTCTCTCCGGGGTCATGTCAGTTAGTTTGATCCTTGAAATAATTTAAAATCCCGAATTTCGGCGTGATTTGTACCGACTGAATACCAAGAGCTTTCGCCGCTTCGATGTTTGATAAGTTATCATCGAAGAAAATAACTTTGTCAGCAGAAATGCCGATTTCACCCAAAACGTGTTGGTAAATTGCCTCGTCAGGTTTCCAAAGTTCGATTTCGTAAGATAAAAATGCTTTAGTGAATAAATCATTTACATGATTTACTTGAAAATGTTCTTTCAAGTATTCGTTGCACCAATTAATGTGTAACGCATTGGTATTACTCAATAAATAAACTGGATATTTTGTGTTCAGGTATCGAATAAGTTCGATGCGGTTTGGCGGAATGTGCAATAACATACTGTTCCAAATGCGATCAATCTCGCCGTCGTTGAAAGGGAATCCGATGGTTTGCCGAATTACTTCACGAAATTCTGGATCAGTAAAAAAGCCAGATTCGTACCGCCGAAACACCTGTGATTCCGTCATGCGATTTTTGATAACCTCAATTGACTTGCCAGAACCCTCAGCGAAACCTTTGTACATTAATTCAAAATCAATGTCGATTATTACGTTGCCGAAGTCGAAAATTATTGCCTCAAATTTATCTTTCATGCGTATTTTTAATTAACAACGCCCATGCTGCAAAATTTGTCGATGCGTTCTGAAATTCGTTTTTGGGCAGATTTCTTAGTGAGCGTTGCTGTTTCTGTCTTAATGCGTTGCTTGATTGTTTCCGCAGTAGTTTCCCAGTCGAGGTGGGCACCTCCAAGTGGTTCTTCAATAATTCCGTCAATCAACTTATTTTTTAGCATATCTTTAGCAGTAAGTTTTAAGGCTTCAGCCGCTTGTTCTTTATATTCCCAAGATCGCCATAGGATGGTGGAACAGTTTTCGGGTGAAATCACGGAATACCAAGCGTTTTCGAGCATTAAGACCTGATCTCCAATAGCAATTCCTAACGCTCCCCCCGATGCACCTTCACCAATTATTACACAAATAATCGGTACTTTTATGGTCATCATTTCCTTGATGTTTCGAGCGATTGCTTCGCCTTGACCTCTTTCTTCTGCCTCAAGTCCAGGAAACGCCCCCGGCGTGTCAATGAGCGTGATTATTGGCACGTCAAATTTTTCTGCCATACGCATCAAACGCAATGCTTTTCTGTAACCTTCTGGATTCGCCATACCGAAATTGCGGAATTGACGTTGTTTGGTATTTCTGCCTTTCTGTTGACCGATGATCATGTACGTTTCTCCGTCAATATTACCAAGACCTCCCACAATTGCGGGGTCGTCTTTCACGGTTCTGTCGCCGAATAATTCGTGAAATTCCTCACACATAATTTTGATGTAATCAAGTGTGTACGGGCGGTCTGGATGGCGTGATAATTGCACCCGCTGCCAACGTGTAAGGTTAGTAAATGTTTCGGTTCGTAGTTTACCAATACCTAGTGAAAGGCTTTTAATTGCCGCGGAGACGTCAACGCTGCTTTCTTCGGCGAGTTTTTCCATATCAACAAGCTTTGCCTCAAGGTCTGCAATTGGTTGCTCGAAATCAAGTAGGGTTCTCATAGTTTAGTAGGTAATGAGTGAAAATCTATCACTTTTCGCCGAATTTACAATGGTATATGTGGCGAAATTGTAATGTCGTGAATTATTTATAGTTCAAAAGTATCGTTAAACGACGGAATCGTCACGTTTTTAAATCCTTTACTTTCAAGTGCTTCTTTGAAATGAATCATCGAACTTTCCTCTCCATGAACCAAGAAAGTCTGGGTCAAGTGTTGCTGCTCTTGGTTTTCTGCAAAGGTAATTAAATCGTCAAAATCACCATGACCACTAAAAATATCAAGCGACTTTATTTCCGCCATGACTTTTTCCTGCTTTCCAAAAATAGTGAGTTCGTCTCTATTTCCAGCCAGTAAATCGTGACCTAAGGTTCCTTCCACGGCGTATCCAATCATCAAAATGGTCGCGTACGGATTTCCAATATTTTGAGCAACGTGTCGCTCAACTCGTCCGCCCTGCACCATCCCCGATGAGGAGATTATGATACATGGCTCGGCATGCGAAGCCACTTCTTTGCTCGCTTTTTCGCTTGCTAAATAGTGGAGGTTTTCAAAGTCAAAAAGGCCGTCCTCGGCTTCTTTAAACTCCTGTGCTTCTTTATTAAGGAAGCGACTATTTTTTTCGTAAATCTGATTACTTTTTTTGCCGAGCGGGCTATCGGTGAATATTGGTATTGCCGGAATTCTACCCGAAACCACAAGTTGGTGGATTGAGTACAGCAACGCTTGCGTTCTGCCGATACTGAAAGCGGGAATGACCATTCTGCCTGGTTTGTTGACGCAGGCTTCTTTGATTACCTTTTCAAGTACGTCTAAGCGGTCTTCTTTTATTTTGTGATAGCGGTCTCCGTAGGTGGTTTCCATCACCAAATAATCAACGGCTGGTAGCGGCATCGGATCAGCCAATAAAGGA
>JANQUM010000364.1 GCA_030731175.1 Spirosomataceae bacterium | reverse complement strand
ACAATATCTTTCTCAGACTCGTCCATTTCTTTTTGAAGCTCGCTTAGTTGCTTGCCAACTTCCTGCCCTTCTTTAGTTCCGTTGAGCTTGTCTTGTAATTGGGATAATTCTCTCCTGAGTTTAGCTTGTTCTTGAGCTAACTCCGCAAGCTCTTGTGAAAGCTTCTTTCCACCCTGCCCTGAACTACCCAAACCTTCTAACCTTTTATTAAGTTGTTTTTGCTTCTCTCCCATTCCTGGCGAAGGCATATCACCTTGCTTACCTTTACTTCCACCACCTGGCATAGCCATAGCCATCATCATCTGCTGCATTTGTTTGAAAGTATCACTAAGAAGCAATGCTAAATTATTTATAGAAGTCATACTGAACTGCTGCTTTGCGGAAGCTACATTTAGCTTCCGTTCTTTTAGATTAAGTAAACTTTCGTTCATGTAGTTGTTCATACTTGTAACTTCTTTGGTTACGAAACTCTCAATCTGCATTACTTTCTGCGAAAGCGAATAAAGGCTGTCTTCGATAATCTTAGCGTCATCAACTAACTTTAGCTGCTCCTGGGATAAATCAATGAAACGAGGGTCAGCACTATTCATCCCCCGAATGCCGTTGAGAATACGTTCTTGATCAAAAGATAACTTTACCACGTTTTCGAGAATATCCCGCAGTGCATCAATATCAAGGTCAAGTTGTTTCATCTCTGCACTCTGCATTTGAGAGGACATTGCTTTAGCCATGTTTCGCATTGATTTAGCGGCTTTCTTTTGTGGCTTGGCTGCTTTGGCTGGCTGCTGCTCTTCTAATTGCTCCTGAGCTTCTTCTTGGTTCTTTTCGACATCTTCCTGCTCTTCCTCTTGGGCATCGAAATCCTTCTTGAGTTCTTTGCTCATTTTTTCGATGTCTTTCATCTTCTCTTGCTGCTCTTTGAACTCTTGGTTGAGTTTCTCCTGCTTCTTTTCCAATTCCTTTGCAGCGTCTGCGTTGTCCTTCTTTTCAGACTCCTTGGCGAGTTCGTCTTGTTTGTCGGCGAGTTTCTCTAAATCCTGCACAGCACTCTCTACCTTCTGCTTTAATTGCATCTCTTTAAAGAGCTTCAAAGTACGATCAATGTTTCGATCTAAATTTCGCTCGTTCTTTTTGATCTCGTCCAGTTTCTCGCTCACCTTTTCCTGCTCGTTTTTCTTCATGAGTTCTTCAAGTTGCTTGAAAAGTTCACTGTTCTCATCTTTCATGAGATCTTTCATGAGTTGCTGGAGCTGCTGCATCTTTTCCTGCATTTGGGGCGACTGCTCATTAAAGCGTTCCTGCTTTTCCTGAATCTTTTTAAAATCTTCCACCAGTTTCTCTAACTCCTTCTGCAATTCTTGTTTTTGCTTCAAAAGGTCTTCTAAGTCTTTTTTCTCCTGAAAGCCCAACTTCTCGTTTACCTTCAGTTTCTTATCTAATTTGTCGATTGCCTTTTTGAGGTCTGTAGATTTCTTCAACAAGTTCTCCATCTTGTCTTCTGCCTTTTCAACATCCTTATCAATGTCTTTAGAAAGTTCAATCAATGAGGGAACCTCAAACGTCATTGTTCCGGTCTTGACGCTTTTATTTCCGTTCACGCCGTCGTTATCCCAAAGTTGTAGATAATACGATAGCTTCTCCCCTCTTTCTAAATTCAGTGACGCTACGTCAAATTGATAGTAGAAGTTTTGCGAAGTTTGATTCTTGTTGAAAGGAATGTCAATTGCCTTGAAATCACTTGCATCTTGTTTTTTGTAGAATAGTTTGAACTTCGATAACCCATAATCATCTGCAATGTTGCCGCCGAGTAACACATAATTGTAGAGCGACGAATCTTTAAGCTGCGTGAAATCAATAACGGGAACTTTGTCTGGTATCACGTTAATGTAATAACTAATCTCGGATTGGTTTGAAACGTACTTATTTCGCAGAGAAATATCGTATGGCGTGCTTTTTTTGATTCTCCTCGAAATACTGAAAGATGATTGTGATAGATTATTAGCGTTATTTAAAACTCCGCTGTTGTCAAAATCAATGGAGACGCTATCAGTATCAGCCGTTGCGAAATTCCAGGTAACTGCAGTGCCTTCGGGAATAACTAAATTACCCACATTACTTAGCTGCTCCGGTTGCTTTTGAAGATAAGATGG
Organism: Spirosomataceae bacterium; assembly: GCA_030731175.1. GTDB lineage: Bacteria > Bacteroidota > Bacteroidia > Cytophagales > Spirosomataceae > JANQUM01. The sequence continues at coordinate 1,231 of JANQUM010000364.1, read as the reverse complement.
GTAAACCAAGCTTATGTCAAAAGAAAGTAAATTAGGTGGCGTATTTACCTTTAATTGATAGTCTTTTGAAGAGAACCCAGCGGCGGTCAAATTGAAATCAAGAGATTGGGTAAGCTTATTGAACATGAACGAATAATTGTTCCCGCTCTCTTTTGCCATCTTATATTTACGCTTATTGTAAAACACAAATACTTCTTCTGGCAAGGCATCGCCTTCGATGGTAACATTAAGCACAAAATCCTGATTTTTGAAACCAACCAGTTTGCTGTTATTAACTATGAAATCAAAAGGGGCTTCCTCGACGAAATCATCCTGAAATTTAACTATTCGTTCCGTACTTGATTTAAAAAGGTTGGGTGAAATGGCAGAAATGAATAAAACCAACAGCAAAGGCGGTAACGCGTACTTTAAGTATTTCTTGTTCTCTTCAAATCGAACGGCTTCCGTAAAGTTGATAAGTTTCAACGACTTGCTCTTTTGCTCAATACTGGCATCAACCAACGATGTATCAATTTCAGAGTGATCAGATAGTTGGAGCACATTAAGAAGTTTATCAGACACTTCGGGAAAGAATTGTCCTATTTCTTTGGCTGCCTGATTATCAGATATTGGTTTTTGAATATTTGAAAGAAAGAAAATAGGCGTGAGCACGTACCGATAAATAACAGCCAAAGATCCGGCTACAAATAGGAACAGCAAACTACCCCGTACGAAGCTATTGAACCTTCCGAAATACTCGGCAAAGTTTATAATTAGAAATATGCTGATAACGATTGCCGAACTTAGTAGTAAACCCTTGATGAGTAAATTAAGGTAATATTTGCGTTTGAACTCTTTAAGTCGGTTCAGGACGTCTTGTACGGAAGTGGATTTGTTGTTAGTCATAATGTGTCAAATAATGTCAATTGAAACAGGGCAATGGTCGGACATGAAAACTTCTGAGTGTATTTGGGTGTTTTTTATCCCGTTCCTTATGTTTTTGTCAACGAAGAAGTAATCAATCCGCCAGCCTTTGTTGTTTTGCCTTGCCCCTGCTCGGTAAGTCCACCAGGTATAATTGTGGGGTTCGGTATTTATAGTTCTGAATGCATCCACAAAACCCATGCTTAGAAAATCCGATACCCAATCCCTTTCTTCCATTAAAAAGCCAGAGGTATTCTTATTCGATTTCGGATTGTGAATATCAATCTCTTCGTGGCAAATATTAACATCGCCGCAAACGATAATCGGT
>JANQUM010000363.1 GCA_030731175.1 Spirosomataceae bacterium | reverse complement strand
CTTTCACTATCAGTACTTTTTTCACCTTAAATGCTCAACTATTTGAGATTGGTGTTGTCGTTGGGGTTACTCATTACAAAGGAGAACTTTACCCAAGTTTTAAGCCATTTGCACCAAACGGCGGAGCAAATGCGTTCGTCCGTTTTAACATGATAAAATCGGGCATTTCAGTTAAAGCAACCGGCATGATCGGAGTTTTATCTGCAGATGATAGTCGGGTAAATTCACTCTTCCACCAAAACCGAGGGCTTCAATTTCGAACCAATATCTGGGAAGCCGGAGGGCAAATAGAATACAATTTCCTTCATTTCAGGAGTACCCACATTCGAGATTCTGACTGGACACCCTACGTCTTTGGTGGCTTCAACATCTTCACAGTAGGCAAAAGAACGTTCTCGGTAGAGTCACCAGCCAACAGTCCGCTTGTTGCTTACAATAATACCACCAATGAAGCGAGCCGAGGAAGTGCAATCCCCTTCGGAATTGGTGTAAAGAAAATAATTCGCCCGAGATTAAACCTTACAGTTGAGTTTGGGGCAAGGAAAATAATGGGAAGCAATAATAGTGACATTGTCATAGATAATATCGGCTATGTAGCAGCAGCAAATTCAGCCGATAAGTCGGTGGTCCCTAATTTCGGAGAAGATGCCAATAGTCCTTTTTTGGAATTACGAAGATTCGCCACCCCCAATAACCGCACGCAGGATATGTATTTTTATACCAACGTTTCTGTTAGTTACCTCTTCGGAGATGTTATTTGCCCGCCGGGTTATCGTGTACCACTTTTCAAACGCATCTTCAATTAAAGCCGTTGATTGGCTATACCATCGCTAAAAGATGTTTAAAAACGTTAAACTGACTGCTTATTAGTAGTAGTATCACCCATTTTTAATAACTTTGTTCCCGTTTTTAAGAGTAATCAACTAATGATTAGGGCTTTGTTATAAACGTCAAAGCACTAACTAATAAGTGAAAAAATGTCTCAAAATGTACTTGATGGCTCAGTGGCAATAAAAGAGCAAATAGATCGTGATAAATTGCCCCGACACATAGCCATCATCATGGATGGAAACGGACGTTGGGCAAAAAAGCAGGGGGCAATGCGTATTTTTGGGCACCACCACGGCATAAAAGCGGTTCGGGAAGCTGTGGAAGGTTGTGGCGAAATTGGCATCAGATTCTTAACTTTATACACGTTCTCTACAGAAAACTGGAATCGACCGAAAATAGAAGTGGACGGCATCATGCAGTTACTGGCAAAAACAATTCACGAGGAAGTACCACGTTTGCACGAAAATAACGTTCGCCTAAAAGTGATTGGCGACCGAGACAGTTTGCCAAAGCGGGCAAGACAGAAATTAGAAGACGCCATTGATTACACAAAAGACAACACTGGTCTTACACTTTGCCTGGCATTGAGTTACAGCGGTAAATGGGATATTATTCAGGCGGCGAAAAGCATTGCAAGGCAAATAAAAAACAACGAATTAGCCATTGAGGATATTAATGAAGAAATGTTTGGTAGCCTGCTCTCTACCGAAGAAACCCCCGACGTGGACTTAATGATACGGACGGGCGGGGATCACCGCATAAGCAACTATTTATTGTGGCAATCTGCCTATGCCGAACTATTATTTATGGACGATATTTTTTGGCCCGAATTTGACCGGGAACACCTCTTTGAAGCAGTTTATACTTTTCAACAACGGGAAAGAAGATTTGGAAAAACAGGAGAGCAGGTAAAGTAAAGTTGAGATGTATTCAAACTAAAAGTTGCTATTCAGCATCTTATCAAAAACAACAAGTTTAATGACGAGTTTTAACCTAAGTATAAAAACATTTTTTGCCACCGTACTCTTAGCTTCGGTATCATTTTTAACAAACGCTCAACTCCGTATGGGTGTAGGTACTTCAAGCCGAAATACCGCCGCACAAACTGATTTTAGCTACGAGCGTCCGCAGGAATTTACCATTGGCGGTATTACCGTGAGTGGTGTAAAATTCCTTGACCCAAATACATTAATTTCAGTTTCTGGATTAAATGTAAACGACAAAATTAGCGTGCCAGGTGAGCGTATCAGCACGGCTATTCGCAGATTAATGGATCAGGGAATTATTGAAGACGTAGCCATTGACGTTACAAAAATTGAAGGTAAAAAAATATTTCTTGACATAAACCTCAAAGAACGCCCACGTCTTTATAAACTACAACTTGAAGGAATTCGGAAAGGTGAAAAAGAAACCGTTGAAGAAAAAATTGCCGCAAACAAAGGAAAAGTTATCACGGAAGCTCTCGTAAAAAACATCCAACTGACGATCAAAAGATATTATATCGACAAAGGTTTTCTAAACACAACCGTACAAGCACAACAAATAACAGACTCACTAAGGGCAAATAACGCTACGCTTATTTTGACGATTGATAAAAAAGAGAAAGTCAAAATCAACGATATTGAAATAAATGGCGTCGAGCAAATGCCCGAATGGAAAGTACTTGCCAAGCTAAAAGGAACAAAAGAAAAAGCTCCACTCAGAATTTTTACGCCTTCTAAATTTGTCAATAAGAAATTCAAGGAGGATAAAGTAAAGCTAGTTGACTGGTACAACAAGAAAGGCTACCGCAACGCCCGTATAATATCTGATTCTGTTTACGCAAATGAAGACAAAAGCCTTAACATTGTCTTAAATATTGATGAAGGAAACCGCTTTTACTACCGAGATATTTCATGGTCGGGCAATTACTTACACGGCGTTGATACGCTTAATCTCATTTTAGGAATTAAAAAAGGAGACCTCTACAACCCCGAAGAGCTAAACAAGAAAATAAACGGTATTCCTGCGGGAGATATTAGCTCTTACTACATGGACGACGGCTACCTCTACTTTAGCTGTAACCCCGTTGAAGTTGCAATAGAAGGTGACTCAATAGATATTGAAATGCGAATTTTTGAGGGAAAACAAGCCATGATAAACCGAATCGTATTGAACGGTAACACCAAAACGAGCGATAAGGTAGTCATGAGGGAAATTTTGACCCGGCCAGGGCAGAAATTCAGCAAAACCGACTTGATTGAAACCACTCAAATGCTTTCAAAATTAGGTTATTTTGATCCACAAACCATTAATCCTCGCCCCGTACCGCAAGCAGATGGCACGGTAAATATCGAATACGACGTTGAGGAAAAATCCAGTGACAATATAGAACTCTCTGGCGGCTGGGGTGGTTTTCAAGGGCTTGTAGGCACATTTGGGGTGGTTTTCAATAACTTCTCACTTAAAAACGTAGGTAAGCTGAAAGAATATCGTCCATTGCCCAAAGGAGATGGTCAACGCCTAGCACTTAGAGTTCAAGCTAATGGTGGTTTCCAAAATTATTCAATAT
>JANQUM010000362.1 GCA_030731175.1 Spirosomataceae bacterium | reverse complement strand
GGTCAACAGGTCAACAGGTCAACAGGTCAACAGGTCAACAGGTCAACAGGTCAAATTCAGGAATCCAGAACTAAAAACCAAAAACTTCAAACAATAAACTTTCCAAGTTTTGAATAAATACCTTGCCTTCGGAGAAGTGATTGAAACGGACATCAACTTCGATGATACCTTGTTGAAAACTGACGCAAAGGCAACTTTCACGATAACACAAACCGATTTTTTAGCCAATCCACGAAAACTCACAAAAGTGCACCGCCAAGGCGTGCAAGCTCGATTTGGTTTCGTAGAAAAAACCGCAATTCTCGTTTGGGATTCGATTGCTAAATTCAGGGTTTCTGAAAATAAAATCGAGTACAATACGCTCGGAGCAGACGAAAAAACGTTGAAATTATTCGTCTTAAGCGAGGCAGTTGGTATTGCCCTTTTCTTGCAAGGAAATTTCGTCTTGCACGGAAGTTGCGTATTGGTAGATAAAAGGGCGAGTATTTTTATTGGAGAACCCGGAGCAGGGAACTCAACCACAGCAACCGCATTTTGGAAAGCCGGAAAAACCATTTTGTCTGATGACCTTTCGGTTGTAAAATTTATTAACGAAAAACCATTCGTTCTTCCCGCTTTTCCCCAGTTAAAAGTTTGGAAAGATGCCTTAACCGGACTTCAAATCAACACACTGGGTTTAGAAAAATCAACCGAAGGAGGTACGAAATATTTGATTAATCAGCCATTCGAGCAGTTGGATCCACAACCAATTCCGCTGGAAAAAATCACAGTTTTATTGAAACATAATTCACGAAAAATAGAAGGGCCAATATCTGTACTCGAAACGCCAACTGAGCTTCTAAAACACTTTCCGCTTCCTTCGGGATTATTAAAAGCTGAATATCTGAAAACTCATTTTTTGCACAGCCTAAAAATCGCGGAAAATGTTGAAATAACGCAGCTAAAACGCCCGAAGAACTTTGCGGCTTTGGAAGAATTTGTAAATTCTTTTTGAAAAAATAGTGGCTGAGTGCAACGCCGCCGCGAGTTTCCCGTCATTAGACCGTACGTAGCAAAAAGTTATAATTTTTCCTCATTTGAGTAAATCTATTTACATAGAAAAAAATACAGAATTAGTAGAAGCGTGTAAACTTGGAAGCCGATCAGCACAGTATAAATTGTATAATTTGTACGCCAAAGCCATGTTTAACGTCTCCCTGCGAATTGTGAACCACCGCGGCGAAGCCGAAGACGTGCTGCAAGAAGCATTTATAGATGCTTTTGCAAAAATCGGCACCTTTCGGCAGGAGGCTTCTTTTGGGGTTTGGCTGAAGCAAATTGTTGTAAACAAGGCAATTAGTACACTTAGGAAGAAAAAACTGGAATTTTTAGACATCGAAAACGAGGCTTATCGGATCGAAAACGAAAATTTTACCGAAACCGAATTTCCGTCGGAATCACCTGAAACCAACTGCGATTATCGGGTGGAAGCAATTAACAAAGGAATGAAAATGCTGCCGGAAGGCTATCGGGTAGTGCTATCGCTCTATCTTTTTGAAGGGTACGACCACGAAGAAATCAGCGATGTATTGGGTATTTCTGTGAGCACATCAAGAACGCAATTTATGCGTGGGAAGATGCGATTAACCGAGGTTCTGAAAGATTTATTATAGAAAAGTGAGATTGAGAATGTGATTATTAGCTATTAATTATTTACAAAAAATGAATGTAGAGAAATATATAAAGGAACATAAGGCGGACTTCGATTGCGAAGAACCAAGCGGTGATCTGTGGGAAAAAATTGAGCGTAAACTCGCCGAACCAGAGGTTGCAAAAAATCAGCAAATCAACTGGAAAAAAACTTTCCGCATGGCGGCAAGTATCATTTTTTTCATCGGCTTTGGGTATTTAATCGGTCAATATTGGCGGCCTGTAATGGAGCAAAGCGAAATTGCCAAGCTGAGCCCAAACTACGCTAAAGAAGTAACGCAATACACAAAATTTATTGACCAAAAGCGTACCGAGTTAAAACGATTAACTGCGGAAAATCCAGAGCTTTTTGCCGAGTTTGAAACCGAACTAAACGACCTCGAATTCGAATACCAATCATTAAAGAAAAGTTTACCTAAGAACCCCAACCAGGAAGAATTGCTCAGTGCAATGATTATAAATCTGGAATGGCAGTTAAACATTCTAAACCAACAACTCGATATTATCAGAAAAATAAATAAAAATACGGATGAAAAATCAAACGAATTGGCTTAAAAAACTGCTGCTCGGTTCGCTATTGATGGTTTTCGCCTTTGTAACCGCAAACGCTCACGAAGGTGAACCAGACCGGAGTAATTGGATTGAAAAACAGAAAAAAGTGACGATTTCATACGCCTTGAAGCCGAGCGATAAAATCAATATCAACAACCAATTTGGCGATGTAAAAATGAAACTTTGGCAGGAAAACTCCATCAAAGTTGAAGTAGTAATAACGGCAAATGCACCAACCGAGGCACGTGCGATTGAGTTTTTGAGAATGGTTGAAATTGCTAATAATTATGTAAACAACGAGGTGAGTTTCAAGACGATTTTAAACAAACAAAACTCAACGTACAGCAATAACCTAAACTGGACTTCTAAGACAGAAGATAAAAATCAGCTTCGGGTAGATTACCTGGTATATTTGCCCAAAAATCACGCCTTAACAATTGATAATTCGTTCGGGGATATTTATTTACCCAGCATGGAATCAGCGGTGAAATTAACTCAAAATCACGGCACGCTTTTCGCCGAAAACATAACTCACGACGACTCAAACGTACAAATCAACTACGGGAAAGCGTTTATAAAATCAATGCACGGCGGTGATCTTAAAGCGGAATATTCGGCGTTGCACCTAAACGAAGCCAACAAAACGAGGTTAGAAAACCGATCAGGAAAGATTCAAATCAAAGACTTAATTGACGTAGATGGTATTCTCAGCTACTCCAGCGGAGTTTTAGAGAATATCAAAGAAGCCGCAAATTTCAAGATTGATTTTTCAAACGGGCTTAGACTCGTAAATATTGATGAAAATGTGAAATTATTAGAAATTAACGCAAATTGTTCTTCGATTGATTTACCGTTGAATAGCTCTAACGAAGTAAATTTCGACGTAAAGTCTGAAAACGGGCACGTGAATTTTCCTGAAAACAGAGAAATCCGATTTTCTCGAAATTCAGATTCGGGCACAAAAAGTAACACCATAAAAAATTTCTACTCCGGCTCGATGGGCGACAGCAAAAACAAAACGAAAATCATCATCAACTCGCGTTTTGGGAACGTGAAGATAAAGTGAAGTTTTGGTTTTTAGGTTTTGTACAATACGCTGCCCTACTTAGTGGTTCGCATATTGTTAACCTTTAAACTACTAACC
>JANQUM010000361.1 GCA_030731175.1 Spirosomataceae bacterium | reverse complement strand
TTCCAGGAGCGTATTCAGCAAATTAACCTTCGTGTAAAAATTACGAACGGCGTAAGCTTCCTGCGAAATATTAGTCAGCGGCGTTCCACTTATCGAAATCGTTTTCCTGATTGGATTTACGAGAAAATCACTAATTAACACATCGACGTAATCTGTCATTGTTGCAGAATACAGAATATTTTGCCGCTTCGCCGGAAGCATATCGAAGATATTGGCGAGCTGGGTTTTGTAACCAAAGTCAAGCATGATATCCACTTCGTCGATTACCAGTTTTTTGATGGAATTCAACCGCAAAACGTTCGTAACGGCAAGGTCGAAGGTTCGGCGGGGGGTTCCCACAATAATATCACAGCCTTCTGCAACGGCAACCCGCTGGACTTTTATATTATTTGAACCACCGAAAATACCCAACACCCGCACACTTAAAAAAGCAGTCAATTTTTCGATTTGTTCCACAATTTGCTTTACAAGTTCTGTGGTTGGGGCAAGAATTAGCACCCGTGGATTGGGCTGATCAGAGTACGCCAAATCCTGCAAAATGGGCAATAAATAAGCGATGGTTTTACCCGTTCCGGTCTGGGCAATTCCCACAAAATCAGTTCCCGCCATAATCGGCGAAAAAGATTCTTCCTGAATGGGCGTTGGCTGTATAATTCCCTGCTCAGAAAGTGCTTCTCCGAGTTGTTTTTTTATTTTGAAATCTTCAAAAGTATTCATTTTGCAAAGTTATCGGGAAAAGCGTTATCGGATTGCCTTTGTCGTAACTATTTTACGATAATTTCATAAATCTCTTTCCCAAAAGTGTTCTGCTCGTGACTGACTCATCGAACCCTATCCTCCATATTCCAGAATTTCAGTATTAGTAATGTGCTCGGACTTCCTAAATTTAATACTCCACAGTTACTATCACACTTCTGATTGCAATCTGATCAGATGGCCAAGTGGTGGCAGCACCCCCGGTTTCTTTGACTGAAAAAACCAAGGAATAAGATGCTAAAGAATTATTGACCGCATGATTTGGCGTAAGTGTTGCTATTTGCATTGCCGAAGTATTGTTTACTAAAAGGAGGTCTTGGTAAACTTGATAAAATTGTGATGTATGAGAATGACCAATAAACTGAATGAATAAATTTTTTGTAGGGCTGTTCTCTCGGTAATGAATTTTAATATTCTTTATTTGTGCTCCATTAGGCAGGTTTAATGGGCATCTGAGATATTCTGCTTGAATGCTTGGCTGTAAAGAAACTAAATTTGTATTAAAGTCTATGGTGTATGAATAATCTTCATCCCCTGGCAAAATGTGGTTTATCCCGTAGCTTATGACTTCTTGGTAAGTATTAGCCTCCAAAATCCCATTCTCATCTGCAAAAACAAGCCTTTTCCCAGTACCAGCTAAAATTGAAGAACGAATGTTCCCGTTGACATCTAAATTAGCGATTGGAGTAGAGTAACGTCCAAAAAAATTCAAGAATGGATTAACCCCTATCTTATCTCCTACTTGTTGAATCCGCAAAGTGTTCCCTTCCCAAACTCTAAGTGAATGGTTGTGTCTAATATTTAGCCTTTCCGCTGCTTTTAAGTTCATTGAGGAGGGGGTAGGATATATTAGTTCTCCCTGCTCCCCATAAATATTTCCTAAGCTTTGCCCGCTTAAAGTAGCAGCAAATCCGCCAGAGTTAGCCCGAAAATCCAACATTGCGTAAGGACTACCTACACTTTGGATGATGGCAGTAGTATCGTTGTTATTTTTTGGTATGACTATGGAATTTCGCCTCGATGCAAATAAATTTCCCGTGCCAAGCGTGAATCTTCCATTAGATAAGAAATCTGTTTTAGCAACTGAATTATTGATGCTGCTAAAAGTATAGTTATTCTTGTTATTAAAATACAAACCCAAGTTGGTTTCACCTGTAGATAAAAACCGAAATGAACTAAACGAGCTATACCAGCCCAGTTTTGCTGAATCACCAAAAGCAATACCATCGTGAAGCGTTGTCACAGACTGTGAAAATACGTCCGAATATATTAAAAAACATACTACTGCAATTATAACCTTTCTCATATCAATTCACTTTTTCAAAAGTGGTAATTGCTTGGTCGCTGTCGCCGGTGGGGTCATTACTTGTCCATACTGCCGTATTACCGCTAAATATAATAGAACCAGTAATAACTTCTCCTCCATCTGTTACTGTGAGTATCCCATTTTCTAAAACGTAGGTAGCTCCAGAAGCCGAGATAATGGCATTGGAATCTCCGGCGTCATCTACGCAGCCTTTGTCATCTGCGGTTACTTTGCCATCCGAAAAGCTGTACGTGACATCATAAACGCAAGGAAAAAATGCCCCCAAAAAAGCATAGACATCTACATTGGTCTGTCCAGCGAAATCCGCCACAATAGATTTTATTTTCCAAGTACCAGCAATGGCTTCTGATGGTACAGTTTCGGTTTTTTCGCAGGAAGCAAAAATGAATAAAAGGCTGATTGTAAAAGCTAATTTAATCGTTTTCATCATTATAGTTTTGTTTTCAGGGTTTTAGAAATTTCTAATAATTTTTCTTTGATAAGTTCAGTATCATCCACGTCGTTTCCATTGTGAAAGACCTCAACGTAGTAATTTTCATCAACCTGAAATTTGATTTTCTGGAAATTTTGAAAATCCAACTCAGCCCAGTGATAGGCGTTTTCGCCAAGACCATCAACGGGCGTAGGCATTAGTTTAGCTTGTTTGGTACTCATTACGCCATTTTGTATATCCATGCGTAGCATGTTAGAGAAACGTCTTGGCATTTCGGCTTTTTCATCGTTTGTCATGATGGTAATCATCACTTGATTGCCACTTGTGGGTGCGGCATTTGCTTGCCAAAGAAACTGACAAGTTGATTTGTTTGGATCTGGGGTTCTGGCATAGGTTTCGATTTCCCCCGTAGCTTGAATGTTAAAAAGTTTTGCGAAGTCATCCACAGAAATGATGTCACAGGCATTTTTGAGTATCGGCTCTTCTGTTGTTTCTGATACGGTGGCTTCGTCCATTGTTTCAGAAGTCGACGTTCCAGAGGAACAAGCGAACGAAAATGTGATTAAGGAAAGGAATAATACTTTTTTCATGATTATATTTTTAGTTTAATTTTTCTACTAATTCTACTCGGCGATTTTTTGCACGGCCTTCTTCTGATCTATTGGTAGATGCCGGAGATGCTGGACCTACCCCTAAAGGCTGTAATCTTTCGCCAGAAATATTGTGCTTATTTATCATGTAATTCACGATGGCGGTAGCTCGTTCTTCCGACAATTTTTTGTTTGATTCAAAATTTCCCGTATCATCAGTATGACCGGTGACATAGAGTTTGACCATGGGATTGGCCTTCAAAAACTCATCGATTATTCCCA
>JANQUM010000360.1 GCA_030731175.1 Spirosomataceae bacterium | reverse complement strand
GAGATAGGAGAAGTGGGAGGACGAGTAAAAATTCCCCGCTTGGGCGGGGTGGATGCCTGACGAAGTCGGCAGACGGGGTGGGTGAAAGCGTCGGATTTGTGACGTGTATATCATTTTCTTTTATAAAAAACCCTCACGCAAACGGCGACCCGCCTTCCCGCAAATAATTTCCGATGTTGATCATAATTCCGTCGTGAATTTCAATGTCTTTGTTCCAGTCAATTATTTGCCAGTTTTCGTTTGGCGTGGCAACGATGACCTTTTTGCTACTCGTTGAAATCCAAAGGACTTTTTTTACGCCAAAATTTAACAATTTCTGTGTTTTGATGAAAATGTAACTTTCGGGAGAGTCGAAATTTTCGGTGTCAATATCAACATCCACTTCAATGTCAATTAAAGGAGCAACCTGTGCGTAATGCTTGTTTCCTGCACTCAATGGAAGGTCTTTGGATTCGAAAATGGTTATGTCACCTGAAAGATTATTCCCTTTGTCTAAGTGAAGTCCTTGCTCATTGGTGAGTATATGATATTTATTTTCGTCCAGTTTTCTGAAAAGTTGACGTAAAACAAATTCAATAATCATTGACTGCAACGTACTTGAACCCATAATTTCTTCAATAGTTTTATCTCCACTCAACACCTCTTTATAATTCTTCAAATACACGGGTTTCCCGTCAATAATTTCGTGAATTAAAGTGGATGGAATTGGCTGACTGGCAGTAGGTTGCTTTCTAAGTTGCGTTGCTGTCATAGTTTTGTTTTTTATAAAGCTACGGACTTTCTTTCAAAAACCCGAATCATATAAAGTGTCAACGCAATCAGATTTATTCATACCTTCAAAATACTTATTCAATCTCTCAAGTAGTGCTTAGTGAAAAGTTATTATCTTCGTTTTCTACTTCTCAGAACTACGAAGTAGTGACACTATTATAGCAAAGAGTTACGAAAAAAGGAGTCCAAAATCCCATCGGGATGACATTATACCGTCGCGATGTCACCCATACTGGGTTTTCTTTATAAAGTCGTTTCAGGAATATGTATTTTCTATAATAATTTCATCCCGTCGGGATTTGTTAATTTGCTCAAAGAAATATTAAGAAATTTATCGATAAACTCTATCTCGCCCCCCCAAAATGAAAAACCTCCTCATCCTCTCACTTCTTCTACTTTTCGCCCTCAATTTATCCGCTCAAAAACTCTCCCCGACGGAGCAAAAAATCGTGGCGACGGTGGAACAAAATAGCCAATCGGCAATTAACTTTTTGGAGAAAGTTGTCAATATAAACAGCGGAACGCTGAACCTGCCGGGCGTGAAAAACGTCGGGATGGAATTTAAATCCGAATTTGAAAATATAGGCTTGAAAACTGAATGGGTCGACATGCCAGCCGAGATGAACAGAGCGGGGCATTTGGTTGCCGAACGTAGCGGAAATAAAGGAAAAAAACTGCTGCTTATTGGTCATTTGGATACCGTTTTTGAAGCCGATCACCCGTTGCAGAAATTCAAAATGCTAAACGACAGCATCGCCGAAGCTCCCGGTGGAAACGACATGAAAGGCGGCGACGTGATTTTACTTTATGCCTTGAAAGCGTTGCACGAAAACGGTTTGCTTGATAATTCTCAAATAAATATTGTATTTACCGGAGACGAAGAAAGCTCGGGAAAGCCGTTGAGCATCAGTAGAAAACATTTGATTGATGCGGCGAAGAAAAGCGATATTGCTCTTAATTTTGAAACTTCCACGGGCTTTGATTACGCAACCGTTGCCCGTCGTGGTGCTTCGGGTTGGCAGTTAGAAACTACAGGAAAGCGAGCCCATTCGTCGGGAATATTTAACGATAGAGTGGGAGCGGGAGCGGTCTTCGAGCAAGCTCGTATTTTGCACGAGTTTTACCAGCAATTGAGCAATGAAGAATACCTGACTTTTAACCCCGGTTTGGCGGTGGGCGGTTCGGAAATTTCGATAGACGAAAAAACGGGCGTTGCCACGGTTTCGGGTAAATCTAACGTGGTTGCGGAGAAGACAATTGTAAAAGGAGGATTGCGATTTATTTCGGAAGAGCAAAAAGAAAACGCCCGGAACAAAATGCGGGAAATTGTGGCGAATAATCTTCCGCAAACCTCGGCAACAATATCATTCACCGATAGTTATCCGGCAATGGGGCCAACGGAAGGAAACTATAAACTACTCGAAAAACTAAATACAGTTAGCCTTGATTTAGGGCAAGGAAGTGTAAAAGCCTACGATCCAGGTAAGCGAGGAGCGGCGGATATTTCGTTTGTGGCGGATTACGTAGATTGCCTTGACGGCTTAGGGGCGATGGGATCCGGTGCTCACACCAATTACGAAACGGTGAATATCGCTACTTTTGAAGCTCTTACCAAACGCACGGCGGTGTTGATTTATCGTTTGTTGAATGAGTGATTTTTGAAAAAAAATGCTTCTTAAATTTTACTGTATCTGTACTTATACAAGTGCGATGAGTATCACCGCAGTTAATTATTCTGAGTTTAGAAATGGCTTAAAAGGCTATCTGGATAGGGTGGAAGATGATAATGAAACGCTCATAATCAAAAGAAAAACGGGCAAAGGCTCAGTTCTAATTTCGATGGACGAGTACAATTCCATCCAAGAAACGCTTCATTTGCTTAGTTCACGAAAAAATGCCCAACGCCTCTACGAATCTATTGAGCAACTCAAAACAGGGAAGAAAGTCCAACCTGATTTAGATATATAAGGATGATTGTCTCTTTCACTGAAAACGGATGGGAAGATTATCTATACTGGCAACAAATTGATAAGAAAATGGTAAAGAAAATCAATTCGCTTATCAAAGACATCAAACGAACTCCGTTTACAGGTATTGGTAAACCCGAAGGCTTGAAGCACGATTTGGCAGGTTTTTGGTCACGGCGAATGGATTTGGAACACCGTTTGATTTATGAAGTGAAAACGAACGAAATCACGATAATTTCTTGCCGGTTTCATTATGATACCAATTAATCGCCGCCTGGAACGTGATTGCTTAACTTAGACAGCTTCTAAACCTCCGCAGATTTCATTCAAAAACTAAATTGTCGTTATTTCGTTTGTTGAAAAAATGGAAAGATTCTTGTGGCACTTTTTGTGCTTTTAAACCCGAAAATCGCAGAATAATTAATAACCAATTTGTTGCAGCCTAATTCGTTCAAGTACTATAATTGATGTGCACTTCGACAGCGTGTCCAAGACAAGTTCATTGTGATAAGTGCGTCGTAAACCCTTTTCGGTTAGGTGAAGCGTGAAATTTTTACTCGTCTTTTTTCTAACGTCCTTGTTCTTTTGTCTATACAGTTACTTATGCAATTTTTATATCCGAGTGTTTTGTGGGGACTTTTGGCGATGGCAATTC
>JANQUM010000359.1 GCA_030731175.1 Spirosomataceae bacterium | reverse complement strand
GGATATTTTGCGAGGCTTACAGATGCTTCCGGGCGTTTCGAGCGTTGGCGAAGCAGCAAACGGCGTGAATATTCGGGGCGGCACCACGGATCAAAATTTAATGCTGCTTGACGGAGCACCCATTTTTAACCCAACCCACATGTTCGGGTTATTCTCGGCGTTTCCTTCGGAAGCAGTTTCGGGCTTTGACCTTTACAAAGGAAACGTTCCTGCACGATTTGGCGGGAGGGCAGCGGCGGTTTTAGAAGTCACGCTGAAACAACCATCGCTCGAGAAATTTAGTATGGAAGGCGGAATAAGTGTAGTTTCCAACCGCTTGAAAATGGACATTCCGTTAATCCAAGACAAACTCGGAATCATGATTTCTGGTCGGGGAGCTTTTAATTCTTTCCTCTTACCGCTGATTTCCGACCAATTTGACAACATTCGGGCAAATTTTGGCGACGCGGCATCAAAACTATTTTGGAGAATAAACAATAAAAACACGTTTTCGGCTTCCGCATATTACAGCAAAGACTTCTTCCAGACCGAACTTTTAGGCACAATTGCCGATATCAACGCAACTTCGACGCAGTTTGACTACCAAACCGTCAATTTTTCTGGGCAATGGTTTCGGGCAATAAATAAGGATGTGAATCTTCAAACTTCGTTTGCTACCTCAGATTACGTTCCCCGCTTAATTTTACCAGAGTTAAATACTGGAAATAAGGTTAGCATAGAATCAGGCGTTGATTTCAGGCAAATAAAGTCAAATCTCAACTTTCAGAAAGGAAGTCAGAAAATTGAAGCTGGCGTTGATGCAACTTACTATATCATTAATCCAGGGCAGTTAAATCCGGGGCAAAGCCCGAGTGTTTTGCCGGTAGTGTTATCAAACGAAAAAGGACTGGAGCTTGGAATTTTCGTCGAGAACGAAGTTGATATAAATGAAAAGTTGACCGTTTCGGGCGGGCTTCGCTACTCGCATTTTTTGAATTTAGGCCCCGCAGATGTTCGGATTTACGATTCATCCATTCGGGATGAACTCGCGTTGGTTGATACCGTTTCCTTCGGAAATAATCAAGTTGTGGCAAATTTCGGTGGTTTTGAGCCACGCTTTGGCTTGCGTTACAATCTGACTCCACGCAGTTCTGTTAAGTTTGGCTACAATTTGATGCGTCAATACATTCAAGTAGTATCAAACACAACTACTCCGATCCCGACGGCTCGCTGGAAAACCTCAGACCGCTACATCAAACCGCAAGTAAGCTCGCTGATTACAGCTGGGTATTTCAAACAGTTGGAAGACAATATTTACGAATATTCAATAGAAGGTTACTACCGTAGCACGGATAATATCATTGATTACCGCCCCGGTGCTAATTTTCTGCTGCAACAATTTCCCGAGAGTGAATTACTCCAAGGTTTTAACCGCAGCTACGGGTTAGAATTAATGGCGTCAAAAAAGAAGGGCGAACTAACAGGTTGGGTAAATTACACCTACTCTCGGTCCTTAAATCAGGTTAACGAAGGTCCTGCGTTATCGCAACAAGTGAATTTTGGGAATTTTTACGCCGCTAATTATGACAGACCGCATACCTTTAATTCGAGCATTGTGATTAACCAAGGTAAATACCACGATTTCTCGTTCAACTTCACTTACAGCACTGGCAGACCATTCACCACACCAACGGGTTCAATCTTGTTTCAAGAGCAAGTATTTCCGTTTTACGACGTCAGGAATAACGCCCGATTACCAGATTATCACCGCCTTGATTTTGCTTGGAATATTTACAACCCGAGTATGAAAGACCGCCGCTTTAAAGGCAACTGGACTTTCACAATTTACAACCTTTACGGGCGTAAAAACGCTTATTCGATCTTCCTTCGTACCGTCGGAACGCGGGTAGAGGCAAATCGTCTAACAATTTTTGGTGCTCCGATGCCTTCGCTTTCTTACAACTTTACGTTTGATTGATTGGGTAACGCAATAATCCTGTTTGGATAAAAAAACCGCCGCTGAAGTCTTATGACCCGCAACGGCGGTTTTTTATTTTTTGTTGATAATGGTTACTTGCCAATCGAGTAAACCACTTCTCCACCTACTACGGTTTTCAGCACTTTCACACCTCGCATTTCTTCGTTTTTGATTTTCATCAAGTCTTTATCGGTCAAAATGAAATCTGCCATTTTCCCAACTTCAATACTTCCCCGCTCTTTTTCCTCGAAATTGGCGTAAGCCGCCCAAATAGTCATGGCTCGCATGGCTTGTTCACGGGTTAAGGCATTTTCCATTTGATAACCTCCGGCGGGGAAATTATCGTTGTCCTGCCGGGCTACTGCGGAGTGAAAACCGAAGATTGGATTTACAAATTCTACCGGAAAATCCGAACCGTTTGCCACCATGCCGTTTTGCTTTAACAAATCTTGAAAAGCGTAAGCTGTTTTTACTCGCTCATCGCCCAAACGAGCGTCCGCCCAATACATGTCAGACGTGCCGTGCGTTGCCTGAATTGACGGAATAATACTGTACTTTCCAAACTTCGGAACGTCGGTTTTAGAAACCACCTGAGCGTGTTCAATTCGCCAGCGACGTTCGTTTTTATCCTTCAATAGCTTGCCGTAAATATCTAAGATTAAACGGTTAGCAGAATCTCCGATGCAATGCGTATTCGCCTGATAATCAGAATTATAAATCTCGGTCAGGCTGCGTTCGAGTTCTTTGGCACTAAGCAATAGAAAACCCGTTTGGTCAGTAGCATCGGTGTAAGGTTCGAGCAAACAAGCCCCACGCGAACCCAAGGCTCCGTCGGCGTATAATTTCACCGACCGAACATTTAACCTATCAGTTTTTATGATTCCTTTTTTTAGGTAATATTCGAGGTTGGCAATTCCCAATGAAACCATTACGTAGTCTCTTATTTTGAGTGAACCTTCTTCGTGCATTTTTTCCAATAATTCAATATCATCACGGTTTAGTCCGGCATCAGAAACGGTGGTTAATCCGTATTTAAAACACTCCGCTTCGGCGGCTTGAATCATCTCCCTTTTCTCGGCTTCATCCGGTCTTGTAATTACCCGACGAATAAACCCTTGAGCGTTGTCAATCAACACACCAGTTGGTTCGCCATTTTTCAAAATCACGTCGCCGCCGTCCACTTTCGAACCGCTCGTAATTTTTGCCAATTGCAAGGCTTTTGAGTTGGCAATTAAGGCGTGACCGTCAACTCTTGTTAACGCAACGGGTTTGTCAGGAAAGGCTTCATCGAGTAACTCTTTCGTAGGAAATGCTTTTACTTCCCAGTCGTTTTGATCCCAACCTCTTCCGATAAGCCATTGGTTATCAGGGTTTTCTTTCTCGAAAGCCTTTAACCGTTCAATAATATCTTCGAAAGAAGTGGTACCGATTAAATC
>JANQUM010000358.1 GCA_030731175.1 Spirosomataceae bacterium | reverse complement strand
GTTGGGAAAACCACGTTGCCCCAACGTACGAGAAATTCATAAAACCTTCAAAATATGATGCTCACATCGTTATCAATAATAACAAAAACTTTGAGAATGGTCTGCGTGTACTTACCGCTTACATGGATGCTGTTTTGAAGAAATAATTTTCTTTGGGCACTCTCGGTTTAAAATCGGGAAGTATTTTTCTTCGAAATATATTACCAATAAAACAATGAAGCCGATTTCAATTAAGAAATCGGCTTCGTTAGTTATATAGTGTCTGAAGTTTGCAATTTTACATGCACTTATCATTTCCTTCAACTCCGCAGCAGCGACCAAAGCGTTTGCTTAGTGTCTTGTACTGCGTCTCGTCAAGGTTAATAAAGATACGCTCAGCATCGCCCATATTCATGGTCGGGTTTGAAATGCTGTAATCCAATTTGATTGGCACGTTTACATTCAATTGAGCG
This sequence comes from Spirosomataceae bacterium, assembly GCA_030731175.1. GTDB lineage: Bacteria > Bacteroidota > Bacteroidia > Cytophagales > Spirosomataceae > JANQUM01. The sequence continues at coordinate 2,945 of JANQUM010000358.1, read as the reverse complement.
GGAGCATTTCCGGCTTTATCACAAATTTCTAAAGACTTCATCGCCTTACTTGTGCCAGATACATTAAACGCCGATGCTAATGAAGCATCCATTGGGTAAGAACCTAAACATAAGTACTTATCAGCAGTTTCTCCTTTTGTAAGACTTCCCGACTTCATGTAGCGGCCAATAACGGTTACTTGCTTGGAGGCAGTTTTAACAGCTCCATCACTCACGGCATTACTTCCCATGAATGTCATTGTCTGAGTTTTACAATCTGTTCCGTTTCCAGTAGCAGCCGCTGCATCAACCGTGCGGTTGCCAGTTTCTTCTTTTGTGAAAGTAGGAATTGCGGTAGCAGTTGCTTCGTTAGTTGCACAAGTGCTGTACAATCTCTTCATTTGCTTGTATTGATCATCGCTTACAGCCATCATCATTTTTCCGCCGTTACCAAGCATCACGTTTGATTCTGTTACATCAACCATTAGTTGAACCGGAGAAGCTAAATTTACTGGGGCAGGCGTGTTATTTGCTCCGTAAGTACAAACTTCAACTACTTTAGAATAATCAATGCTACCATTTGCGGAGATTCCGTACTGAGCCGAAACCGGAACAGTAGCGGTGCCTAAGCATAAAGTAGGATTTGAACCATTTGTAACCACTAATTGCACATCAGCCGTTGTGTTTACAAAATTAGTTTTTTCGATTTTGCTGTTTCCTGAAACAGTAATTTTTTGTGTTAAGCATTTTACTTCCGGAACGAAAGCAACTGGCTGTGGCGAAGGTAAAACTCTCACGTTCGGATCGTAGAATGCGTTTCCGCACTTACGCATGATATATACGTGGCAAGAACCGTTATCTTTAGATGCAATTCTAAAAGTTTCAAATGAGCGACCCATTACAGACCAAGCGTATTTGTGACCTCTTGAATAAGCACCCATCCAGCCGGTTGTTCCTGCGGGTAGTGTTTCTGGTGTAATTGAAGCAGTTGTGAAACTTGGGTCATTTATACCCGTGTAGCCCATTGCTTGTAATAAATTATCTATCTCTCTTTTGTTACGTGCCGAGTTCTTTGAATAAACTCTTTTCAAGTGGCTATACGCCGCAGATGATGTATGTGCACTAATTTCCCCAAATTGAGGGCTTGAACCTAAGCGATTCAACGTTACGGGCTTTTTGCCCATCGGAGCTGGCTCAAAAAGTGGGTGAGGGATAGCGTTGCAAGGCTGGAAATAATTCTGTGCAGCACTTGTTAAAGACATGCCACAAAGCATGACCAGCATAGATAGTAAAGAGACGAGGTTCTTTTTCATGTGAAAGTTATTTTAACACGTTTGAAAGGTTACGTTTAGCAAATCCTTGTGTGAGGAATGGGTAACGGGTATTTATTATTAGTACAAACTTAATTATTTTTTCATTACAGACCGATTTTTTAGACCGATGTAACATGTTTTCTCTAAAATAAATAAATTTTCGTTCCCAAAACGTACTTTTGCATTGATTTTAACATATAAATAAATAACATGAGTCTTTTAACAGTAGGTTCGGTTGCATTTGATGCAATTGAAACCCCATTTGGTAAAACCGATAAAATAGTAGGCGGAGCGGCTACTTACATTGCACTGTCTGCGTCATATTTTACCCAGAAAAACCGCATGGTTGCCGTAGTTGGGGGAGATTTTCCTCAAGCTATGATTGAAACTTTTCACAATCATAACATCAATACAGAAGGTTTGGAAATTGTAAAAGAGGGTAAAACTTTCTTTTGGTCGGGTAGGTATCACGCCGATATGAATTCACGCGATACGCTTGATACGCAATTGAATGTTTTTGAACACTTCGACCCTACCATTCCGGAAAGTTATCAGGATACACACTACTTGATGCTCGGAAATATGATTCCGGCGTTGCAGGCAAAAACGCTTTCTTTGCTCACAAATCGTCCAAAATTTGTGATGCTCGATACCATGAATCTTTGGATTGACATTGCCCTTGATGACCTGAAAGACATTATCTCGAAAGTAGATTGCGTTACCATTAATGACGAAGAAGCCCGCATGCTAACCGGTGAATATTCGCTTCGCAAAGCGGCAAGAAAAGTTATGGAAATGGGTCCTTCAACTCTTATTATAAAAAAGGGAGAACACGGAGCGTTACTTTTCAAGGATGACCGTATTTTCTTCTGCCCAGCGTTACCTTTAGAAGACGTTTTTGATCCAACCGGAGCGGGAGATACTTTTGCAGGTGGTTTTATTGGATACCTTGCAAAAACGGACGATTTAAGCTTTGAAAACATGAAACGTGCCATTATTTACGGCTCAGCGATGGCTTCTTTTTGCGTCGAAAAATTCGGAACGGAGCGTATTCTAAACCTTACCGAAACCGAGATTGATAATCGGGTCATGGAGTTTGTGCAGCTCGCAAGTTTTGAAATAAACTAAATTCCTATTCCTTCAAATAGTTACGTCTGCCGTTTTGCGGTGGACGTTTTTTGTTTTAAAACCCTCCCACATCGTAGTAAACCCGGCGGCGACTTAGTTTTAAATCGCTCAGTAAAGCCGAACGCACATTAAGCGTGAATGAATATTGGCTTTGGCGGTTATTATTTCCGGCAATTGGCGTCCAGTTGAAGCTCATATCCCAGCAATGTAAATCTCTGATAACACCAATTGTAGTAAGGGTGGTGGCTTTAAACCTGAAATCATAACCGGTATTGAAGTTGAATTTCCACTTTTGGGTAAGGCTGAAATCTCCCGTAAGTTGAAGAGCCGCAACCGTCTGCGGGTCGGCAAGCCCTTGGCGGTTCAGGCTGTAGTTAAAACTGACATTCATTGACCACGGAATGGAGAAATCAACGTAGGCGAGCGGATTTGCCGCTACAAATCTACGCATCGCTTCCTTGGCGGGGTCTTCTTCCCCTCCGATTGAAGAAACGGGTTCTTTCTTACGTTTATCCTTATTGAAAG
>JANQUM010000357.1 GCA_030731175.1 Spirosomataceae bacterium | reverse complement strand
GGAGATTAGTCGTTCAGTTTTCATGAAAAACGATCTAATTTTTGAAAAATTTATTGCCAGTAAAATTAATGAAATTGAAACTGATAAGAACATAAAAGCTGCTATCGTAGAACAAAAATTAGGATGGGAAAGGGTTACGCAACAAGTAAAAGACAATTACCTTAATGGATTAGTAAATGGTTATTTATCAGTTGTTTATGTATTTGGCACAGCGGGTAATAGTTTAGATATTCTACCCGGAAGCCAGTCTCTCTCCGAATTGGAAAATGAGATTTCAGGTGAAGGCACTACTATTTCTAAATATAGTGTTGTGAGAAAATCAGTTGGTGGCGACGATGCAGTCTTTTACGGGAAAGCGACAATTAACTCAGCAGACGGAGACTTTTTGGGGACGGTAATTATCAAGTTGGATGAACTCTTGTTAACCCAAAACTTAAATAATTTAAAAGAGTACCAGCGTTTACCTGCGTTTAACAAAAATGATCTTTTCAACTATAGTTTTGCAGTTTTTGACAGTGAAAATAAATTGACAACTTCAGAAGGCTCTTTTAATTATTTAGATACTTGGAACAGTAGATTAACGCAAAGTGAGAAACTTTTTACGGTTGGTGTAGCTGATAATAGTGGTCAACACTATGGGTTTAAAAACCAAGACGGCCGAACGCTTATCGTATCACTACCTAATAATGATTTGTTGCGTGATTGGGCTAATTTGTCGTTTCTGTTCCTTTTATCGGTGTTTGCCATTTCGTTTATATTAGTCATATACAGTTTTCGGCACGGTTACAGTAAGCGGTCGCAAATGAATTTCACGACCCGAATTCAGCTATACCTCAATACCGCTTTTTTGCTTCCTTTATTGTTAATTTTGATTATTGCAATCAGCGTGGTCGGTACAACACTCCGGCGAAACCAAGAAAATGGTTTTCGGGAAAATGCCGCGAGCTTAGCTTCCACAATCCAGCTTTTAGCATCCGATTTGTTTTCTGGAAGAATGAGCAGAGCTTATTATGAGCAGGAACTCGACGAGCTTGCACAAAGTTCTAAAGTAGGTTTCAGTATTTATGACGAATCGGGTAAACGAGATTATTTGGCGATTGCTGATTTTGATAACCTCCCTTTGTACCTCAACCCAAACGCATTTTCGGCATTGCTCGAAAAGAATGATAAACAGGTTTTACTTGAAGAAAAGTTATATAAAGACGCCCATTTAACATCTTATGTGAGTGTTCGACCTTTGGCGAAAGCTCAAAAGTTAGTTATTGGCGTACCTCACATAGATTCAGGAATTGTACTTGAAAGACAGTTAAAAACCGTAGTATCGTCAATTCTAAACATATTTATATTCCTGTTTGTGTTTTTGTTGGTTGCTGCATTTTTCGTTTCCCGACAATTAACCAACCCGATACGAACTGTGACGGGGCACTTACGCAAAACGAATTTAGATAAGTTGAACGAACCGCTGCCGTTGGAAGAAACCAACGATGAAATGGGGGTTTTGGTACGGGCGTACAACAGGATGTTAAAAAAGTTGGAAGAAAGTAAAATGGCTTTGTCAGATAGTGAAAAGCAAACCGCTTGGCGAGAAATGGCAAAACAAGTGGCTCATGAAATTAAAAATCCGCTAACACCGATGAAGCTTTCAATTCAGCAGTTGCAACGAACACTGCCGTTAGATAATCCAAAATCTAAGCAGCGAATTGAACGGGCGTTAAACTCATTGAACGAACAAATCGATAATATAAGTGAAATTGCAAATTCGTTTTCAGAATTTGCAAAAATGCCCGTACCACGCTCGGAAGAGTTTGATTTGGTTGAGGTTATTCAGAAAGTAACAGATCTATATACCACGAATAAAAATTCCGATTTCCACTTAAACTTTTTGCAGCCAAAACTGCTGGTTCGTGGTGATAGACAATTAATGAGTAGAGTTCTTACTAATTTGATAATAAATGGTTTGCAATCTGTTCCGATTGATAAACGACCTATTATCGAAATTGCTGCTTATAAAAATGAAGAGGATAATTTTGCCATATTAGAAGTGAGAGATAACGGTGTCGGCGTACCCGAAGAAATCCGCGAAAAGGTATTCATTCCAAATTTCAGCACGAAAGTCGGTGGCTCTGGGCTTGGGCTTGCGTTAGCAAAGCGAGGAATAGAGCACGGTGGCGGAAATATATGGTTTGATACGGAAGTAGGTATCGGAACTACTTTCTACGTTGATTTGCCGCTATCCTAAATTTAATCAATAACTACCCTGCCCCAATTCTCACCAGACCTGATTCTGTTGAGTTGGGTATGAGTAATACCAAATTGCTTCGCAATCATCTTCAACCTTGTGGAGTCACTCTTCAACATCTTCTTGATTAATCTAACCTTCGTTTCGGTAAGTTTGTAGTTTTTTGTGTGTAACGGAACACGCCTGTTTATCACTGCCGGGTTTAACCGATTGTGATCAATCATTTGTTCTTTTGTTACCCACTTTAAATTCTCAAAATGATTGTTTTGTTTGTCGAAATCTAAATGAATTACAAATTTGTGTTCTTCGGTTGGTTTATCTGCGAAACCTTCGGCGACTAGTTTGTGCAGGTAGCGGTTAAAAGATTTACCTTTTGGCAGGCGTACGTTGAGCGAGCGGTAGCCCTGAATTACCGAACCCTTTATTAATTTGCCATTTTTGTTATTTTGAAAACTTCGCAACCTTCCAAAATTTGAGACTTCGTATTTTGGCGGTGATTCTACTCCTTCCACATCAATTACAATCGGATTCCATTTCTCTACCCACAAAAATTTCTCGCTGTTCCGAGTACTACTCATGTTGCTCATAGGAGTTTAATATTAGTTGCTAAGTTAATGATAAAATAATTTGTGCAATGGTATTGTTTATGTATTATTCAACAATACGTTTCGTAACGTTCTGTACCATTCTATCTAAAAATGCCAATTTTTCGTAACTTTGTACTTTACTCAAAACCACAGATTACTTTATGCTATCAAAGGTTATTTCTTTTACTTTTTCGCCTTTTCAAGAAAACACTTACTTGTTATTCGACGAAACCAACGAAGCGGTCATAATTGATCCGGGATGCCTTGCTCAACACGAAAAAGAAGAACTTGCTCAATTTGTGGAAGATAAAAAGTTGACCGTTAAAGCATTACTTCAAACGCACACGCATTTAGATCATGTTTTTGGGAGTGCTTATGTGAAGCGAAAATTTGGCGTAAAAATGTACATGCACGAAGCTGACCTCCCCGTTTTGAACGATGTAGAAATGCGATGCAAAACGTGGGGAATAAAAGGGTATGAACCTGTAGAAGCAGATGTATTCTTAAAAGAAGGTGAGCAATTTAAGTTTGGGAATACAACGCTTGAAATTATCCACGTTCCCGGTCACGCCCCCGGACATATTGCGT
>JANQUM010000356.1 GCA_030731175.1 Spirosomataceae bacterium | reverse complement strand
CCATGGGGTTGGATGCACCTGGGGCTAATTGTCTGTGTATCAGTAGGATTACTTTCAGGATTTTATCCGGCGTATAAAGCTTCAAAATTAGACCCGATAGAATCTTTACGATACGAGTAAAAAAAAGTGAGATTTAGTTTGCGAGATTAAAAACGGAACTCTACTTTTGCATTCCAGTTTGAAATAATAGCTGCCCGGGTGGCGGAACTGGTAGACGCGTTGGTCTCAAACACCAATGATTGCAAGATCGTACCGGTTCGATTCCGGTCCCGGGTACAATCCTCTTCGAGAAATCGGAGAGGATTTTTTTTGTTGTATTGAATACAAAAAAAGGCTGGAATAAATTATTCCAGCCTTTCCAGATACTAAATCCACACAACTTTAATCTTAAATTTCTTATAGAAAATACCAGTTAAGTGATATGTTTCAATGGGTAAAAATACACGATTAATTGTAAACTCAAAAAGAAAAGTTGTTTTATTAAGTTTTCAGCATCAAAAAGTCATCACGGCACTCACGGTAATATTACGCCCTGCATCGTCTGCGAAATAGCGTAAGCGGTTTAAATAGTTTCGGTAAGAAACGTTGAGAATGTTTTCTGCTTTTATTCCGAGCGACAAAAAGTATTTTCCGAGTGGAATTTCCGAATTGTACGAAGCATTCAGTAGTGTAAAAGCATTTGGTGGAAGAATGAAATCTTGTGTTTCCAGTAAGTTTTTCTGACGTGCGGTATGATTTACCTCCAACTCAAACGTATTATTGGTGAAATAACTGAAATCGTTCAATACGACCTGAATCGAAGTCGAAAAATTCAACGGCGGCATATTTATCAGCGGAATCTTCTCTGATAAGTTTTCGCCTCGCACAAAGCTAAATTTGTTAATCCACTTCAGTTTATCGGTTGGCTCGAAGGAAACGAGTGCGTCAGTTCCGACTAAAAGAGCGTCTGCTTGCTCAAATTTGAAATAAGGAAACGCTCCTCGAATTGTGAGGAGAAACTCGCTTCGCGGCTGTAAATAAATGAAGTTTCTGATGAGTTGAGCGTACGGCGTAATTTCAAATAATAGTTTATTGTCTTGGTGAAAATTCACGGTGAATAATGCCTTTGCTGATTGCTCGGGCATTAAATCGGGATTTCCTTCTTCAATACTGCTCACGCCTTGGTGCAAACCAAAACTGAAAAGTTCGTTTACTTCGGGTGGTCGCATCGCAATTCCAACGTTAGCATTTATGCGTAATTGATTGGAAACGTTAAGTTCTGAACCCGCCGATACGCTGAAAAAAGTGAAATTCTGATTTATGCGTTCAATTGCCCGAGGAAAATCTCGAGTAATGGTCACGGCGTTGAGTTGTTTGTTTTCCAGTCGGATGCCAAATTCGTGGTACCACTTTTTATTATCGATATTGAAAATCGTGAAAAGTGAGTTTTGAAACGAAAAGTAATCAGGTATTAGCGGTAAAATTCCCGTTTCAGGAACGTTCGTATTATCCGTAATCAGCTGTTGAAGCCCAATTCGAAGCGTTTTTCCGCCGCTGAAATCTTTGAAATACGTTTCCTCGAAAAAATGGCTGAACTGATTTAAACTCAGTACTGGTATGTCAGATCGTCCACCTCGCCGCACATCAAATTCCCGACGATTATTGAGTTGTCCGCCATACACAAATTTTAGCGTTTGGTTGTTTGGCAAAACCCCTACGGTTTCAAGTTTAACTGCATGATGCCCAACTCGCTGCTTTGGCGGGTTAATTTGATAGCTAAAATTTTCTTCGGTAAAAAAGGGAATTTCTTGCTGAAAAGCGAGTTCGAGGTCGGTGAGATTTCCGATTTGGGAACCACGAAGTATCCCAACTTCTGAATTGAACGTAGATAAGCTAAGCGTAGAAGACCACTTCTGCCCAAAGGTTTTTTCGAGGCGAAGAGCGGCGTTTCCTTCTCTTCGTCCGGTATTTGTCAAAATGTAATTCGGGGCGTGAGTATCTCCTTGCAGTTTGGCGGTGGTATTGAGCCGCCACCGAAATGATCTGTTTGCCTTCTCAACTTTTAAATTAACGGTATTTCCCCGACCGTTTGAATTGTAAATGTACTTAGCCGAACCGTGCAAATGTGGTTCTTCCGCAATGGGCGAACTTTCCACCAAAACGACGCCACCGAGCGTGCTGCCTGCGTATTGCAACGCATTCACACCTTTCACCACCGATAAATGGTCGGCGTTGAACGGATCAATTTCGGGTGCGTGATCGTTTCCCCATTGCTGACCCGACTGAGCAATTCCGTCGTTGAGAATGCTGATTCTGTTTCCGAAAAGACCTTGAATGATTGGTTTTGAAATTCCCGAACCATTTTTTAAGGTAGAAACGCCAGTTATTTTTTCGAGGATATCGGCAAGATTTTGGTTGCCGCTTTTAGCAATTTCGACGGAACTGATGGAAGAACTAACTTGCGTAGAACGGTCACCAGATTTGCCGTGTACTTGGATTTCGTTCAGAAGTTCGTTGTGGTGATTCAGCGAAAACTGATACGTTTGTTTAACCCGTAAATCTACGAATACCCGAACTGGCTCGCAGGAAGCGTGGGTGACTCGAATGTGAATTTCGGATTCACAAATATTTTCAATTTTGAAATTCCCAAACTCATCGGCGATTATTCCCCGCTGATTTTCTTCAATATAAACGCTCGCAAACGCCATCGGCGATTTGGTGAGTTCGTCTAAAATTTTGCCCGAGACTGTATAAGTACAATCTTGGGCAAAAGTTTTTCCAGCAATAAGTAAAAATAGAATTATTTTCTTATTGAATGACAACATTAAAGACCACGTTGATATCGGTTTCTCCTCCGGCGTTCGTAATATTTCCTGCCGAAACCCCAGCCGCTGATTTATTTGGTTCATGACGTAAAGTTACGGACAAAGTTCCGGTTGATGCGGCACTTGTTGTAACAGTTGTGCGTAAACCAACTGGATTATTGTCGCCGTCAACGTCGGCGTAAGCTACTGTTAGGTTTGCACCCGAAACTTGGAAGAAAAACTGATGTTCTCTGTCTTCTTCAGCTACTTCTTCGGTAATATTTTCTGCGGGGTTCTCCAACTCGTTCAAAAGCGTTAGGCTTCCGGTGTAAGTGGTATTTGCCCGAAGATTTAACGGTGTAATTACCGGAGGGTTTCCACCTTCGCCGTCAAGGTCTTGAAATTTCCCTTCAACAACCGTTCCGTCGGTGGCTGTTAAACGATAAGTCATGGTGGTGATGAGTTCTTCTTCGTTTTCGATTACTGGGTCGTCTTTTTCGCAAGAAAACAAGAATAAAACAGCAAAGGCAAGAATGTAATTTTTCATTAATATGGATTTATAAATGCAACAATGTTGCAAATATGGCAAGTGAATTTTGATTTTGCAACAATGCGTTACAATACTGATGGAACTATTGATACAACT
>JANQUM010000355.1 GCA_030731175.1 Spirosomataceae bacterium | reverse complement strand
ACGCAGTACTAATCGGTTTTCTTGCCGGAATAGTCATTTTCGGAATTGTGGCTTGGAGCATGTCTCCCAAAAAGCAAATCGGATTTTTAATACCCATGCTATTTCCGATAATTTTTATCTACAAAATGATAAAAAATCCTAAAACCAATACCGAGTTGGAAGATGCATTGAAAGAACGCGGATTGAATTGACAATTTAATCTACCCTATCGTGCGAGATGCCTACTAATATTATAGAATCCGTTTGACAACCATTCCACCGTTAACATTTCATTTTGTTATTTTGAGTAGGTAGCAGACAACCTTTAGATGTTGGATCACATCTAAAAAGAAAAAAGTATCTACACCTTAAAATTACAAACTATGAAAAAGCTACTATCAGTATTCTTTATTGCCGCTTTATTTGCCGGAAGCTCGTGCACAGGGCCAATTGGGCCGCAGGGCTTTCAAGGACCAGAAGGACCGCAAGGTGTTCCGGGCGGAATTGAGTTCGCCAAAGCGTTTGAAATTACCACAAACTTTACCGCCGCTAATGAATATTCACTTTTAGAACCGTACGGTTTTGAAGTATTTGAGTCTGATGTTACGCTCGTTTATGTTTTGTGGGACGTGCTGGAAAACGGGGATGCCGTTTGGCGACTTTTACCGCAAACAGCTTATCTGACTGACGGTATTCTGACTTACAATTACGATTTTACGTTATCAGACGTTTCTATCTTTTTAGACGGAACTGTTCCGAATTTTGCAACCGTACCCGAAGGCTTTCGGATTGATCAAACTTTCAGAGTTGTGGTAATTCCGACTGAGTTTGCAAGTGCAGGTCGGCAAGATTTTACTTACGAAAAAATCACCCAGGCTTTTAATATTTCAGAGGCATCATTTAAGAAGCGGGATTTGAGATAAACTACTTGATTCGAAAATACTAAACCCAAAAAGCCCCTTCTGCAATTGCAAAAGGGGCTTTTTGAATAATTTGATTGCTAAATCAGGCAACCGCAGCGGCTGCTTCGAGCTTCTGCACTAATACGTGTTTTGGAACAGCACCAACGATTTTTTCAACCATTTCGCCATTTTTGAAAATCATCAATGTCGGGATTGAGCGAATTCCGAAATCCATTGGCGTTTTTGAATTGGCGTCAACATCCATTTTTCCAACAATGGCCTTTCCTTCAAACTCCCCAGCTATTTCTTCCACAACTGGTCCGATCATCTTACAAGGTCCGCACCATTCTGCCCAAAAATCTACTAAAACTGGAATATCAGATTTGATGGTTTCCTGAAAATTACTATCGTTTATTTCAATTGCTTTGTGTGACATTATTTTTATTTTTAAATTTAAGTTTTAATAAAGATTAAACAAAGTACGCTTCTTTAATAGTTCCAGCTTGTTTTAAATGACGCTGGACGAAATTAATGAACCTTAAAACTCAAAACCATGAAAATTATTGATGTTGTAAAAAAGCTTGACAAACTGATTGTTGATGGCAAAATAATGGAAGCCTTCGAGGAATATTTCCACGAGGATGTAATTACTCACAGTTCGGCAAATGACCGTTCGGAAGGAAAAGCTCAAAAGCGGGAATTTCTGCACGGCTTCTTCGGAAACATGAACTCAACGGACGAAGTAAAACTACACGACACCGTTGTAGAAGACGATAAGAGCTTTTCAGCGTTTACTTTCAAGTTTACCAATAAGCAAAACGAAGAATTGGTTTGGAAAGAAATTATTCAACGCACGTGGAAAGACGGACTCGTGATGGATGAATATTATTTTGAAGGTACTATTGCTGACATCAAAAAAGATCTAAAGCACAAGGCTTCAGACGCGAAAAAGCAAGTGAAAGAAACTGCTAAAATAGAAGCAGCTGAAGCTAAGGTTGCAAAAAAGCTAAAAAAAGAAGCAACGTCAAAAATTAAGAAAACGCCAGCAAAAGTTGCCGAACCCATTAAAAAAGCAACTTCAAACAAAGCCAAAACTTCTGCAAAGCCAGTAAAACATAACCTAAGATTGGTGGAAGGGATTGGCCCAAAAATAGAACAACTTTTAAAAGCCGACGGAATCACTACTTTTGAAGATTTAGCGAAGGCAAAGCAAAGCAAACTAAAGGCAATTCTTACTGCCGCCGGCCCACGCTTTACAATGCACTCGCCAGAAACCTGGCCGCAACAAGCAAAGCTACTCGCAGCTGGTAAAAAAGACGAATTGAAAAAACTTCAGGACGAATTAAAAGGCGGACGGAAAGTGTAATTTAGAGCAGAGAAATTAGATTGAAGACTCCGTCTTGTGCTTCTTTACTACATAATTTGGATTTTGATCAGAAAAGAATCGGCTTTTACAGAAAATTGTCAAAGCCGATTCTTTTTTATGCCCATTTCACAAATTCCTGCCCAAGAATGTTCTTAAATTGATTCACCACTTTTGGCGATAAATCAACCCGAACAGAGCGACTTCTCAGCTCAACATCAGCTTGTTCTTCCACGTCAAATATTTGAAGTTTTAGGTCGAAATCTCCGGGATTTTGGGCGGCAACTTCCATAATATCTCCCACTTTTTCTTCGTCGATATTATCCAGGTCGATTATCAACCGAATTTCTTTGAATCGTTTACTTTTGATGTTGTGTAGTAAATCAATGTCAATGGGTTTGAATTCAAATTCATTTTCGTTTTTCCAGCGGTTCTGCACTTTTCCCCGTAAAAAAAGAAAGTTTCCAACGGTCAGGTAGTTAGCAAAGTTGACGTAATCATTACCGAAAAGCATCATTTCAAGCGAGCCATTGTAATCCTCAATCTTTGCAATGGCAAACGGATTTCCGTTTTTAGATTGCCGAATATTTACCATTGAAACCATGCCGCCAATTGCAAATTCATTATCGAGGTTTTCGGGGTTCAGAACGTCGCTCAAAGGTTTGCAGAGTTTCATTTCAATCGAAAACTGATCTAACGGATGCCCCGAAATATAAAACCCGACCACTTCCTTTTCATACTTCAATTTTTCAATATTCGTCCACTTTTCAGCTTGCGGAACCATCGGTTTTGTGATTGAAAAACCATCTCCACCCATTGCACCGAAAAGCGATGATTGACCCGCCGCTTTGTTTTCGTGGTAATTATTTGCGTACCGAATCAGCAATTCGATGAAGCTGTTTCTTCCTTCCGCTTGCGAGAAATACGTTGCCCGATGAATTTCCACAAAAGTGTCAAATGCTCCGGCGTAAGCTAAAGATTCGAGTGTCTTTTTGTTAACCGTCCGTAAATTAATACGGCTCACGAAATCAAAAATATCTTTGAATGGCCCCGTTTCTTTTCTGATGTCAATTATTGATTCCACGGCGGCATCGCCCGTGCCTTTTATTCCCCCTAATCCAAACCGGATTTCGCCTTTATCATTCACGGCAAAATGCTTTTGGGATTCGTTAATATCAGGACCTAAAAC
>JANQUM010000354.1 GCA_030731175.1 Spirosomataceae bacterium | reverse complement strand
GTTATTTTATACCACTTGGTAAAGTCGATTGAAATGACAAAATACAAAGTGGAGATAATATTGTTGCATTGACGAAGCAGTCACAAACAAATAATCCTGTAAGGATGATAGCACAATTGACAATGTCATCTTTACAGGATACGCGTTAAGAGTTCTATTATTTTTTCTACACAATACCTATTGAGATTAATTCCTGCTCCTCTTACTTCCCGCAGAGAGCAAAAACGTATTCGTTTAATTTGATGTAGGCGTCGTCGCCCGCTTCTTTCGCCAGTTTCATAGATTTCTCAGCGTTAGGCAAAGCCACCGCACAATTATTCATTTTAGCCGCAATTCGGGCTACTAATTGGTACGTCCAGTATTCCTGCTCTTTCTCTACAACTTTATTCGCCCATGTCAGGGCTTGTGGTAAATTGTAATCATTTTGAAAGTAATAATCTGCCGAAGAAAATAGCGTTTCGGTAGTTACGTCAGACTTAGCCGTTTTCTCCGAAATCTCCGCCATTATTTGACTTTTCACATCATGTTCAATCGGGAATTTCACGCCCGTTTTCTCCCAAGAAATCATAACCTCAGCTTTGGTTGGGGTAAATTCTGTAAACTCAATGGTCAGGTATTCTTGCAAATAATCGAGTTCAAGAGGTTGCACTTCAAAACTGATAACATCCTGCAATTTATCGTATTCGTTAGCACCCCATTGGTCGGCATCACGGTTTATTATGATTTTCCAAGATTCTTTTCCGGGAATAGTGTAAATGCCGTATGAACCCGCTTTGAGTTCCGCACCGTTTATTTTTATCGGAGCGTCGAAGGTGATGGACGTAATTTTATTCGCACCCGTTCGCCATACTTTATCAAACGGTACAAGACTCCCGAAAATAGCCCGGCCTTTCATGGCGGGGCGGCTGTAATTTATCGAAACATTGGTCAGACCCAAATTTTGAGAAATCGTAGCCGACGGACTCATCGGTGGAGTTTTAATCTGAGCATTTACCGCAAATAAAATACTGAAAGTGAGTAAGGTAAGTAGTAGTTTTTTCATATCAAAGGTATTATATTCTCCTTCCTTCAAAGCAAAAAGCCTTAACGAGAATTATGAATGAAACCATTTCTCCTTTAAGGAAAAGGTTATGTAGTTAAATATTTACTTCGTCCTATCAATCGTAAACTGAATCAGGTTTTCGAGTGAATTACGGAACGGGTTTTCGGGAAAGTTGTGCAGAATTTCTTTGGCTTCGGCAACGTAACGAAGCATCACGTCGTTGGTGTAGGCAATGCCGCCAGATTGCTTTACAAACGCAATAACCTCTTTGACTTTAGCGGGTTTATGCGATTCATTTTTTATCAAATTAATGATTCGCCGTTTTTCAAACCACGATGCTTTACTTAGTGCGTAAATTAGCGGCAACGTCATCTTTTTTTCCTTGACGTCAATGCCCGTTGGTTTACCAATTTGCTCATCTCCGTAATCAAAAAGGTCGTCTTTTATTTGAAACGCCATTCCGATTTTTTCACCCAAAAGTCGGGCATTTTCAACTATTTCATCGCTCACTTTTACAGAAGCCGCACCCACTGCACAGCACGAAGCTATCAAAGAAGCGGTTTTTTGCCGAATAACTTCAAAATAAATAGCTTCGGTAATATCGAGTTTTCGGGCTTTTTCAATTTGCAATAATTCGCCTTCGCTCATTTCCTTGACAGCGTTGTTCACAATTTCCATCAGCTGATAGTCTTTGTTTTTTAAACCTAAATCAAGGCTTTTGGTAAGGAGGAAATCACCGACTAAAACGGCGATCTTATTTTTCCACAACGCATTTATCGAGAAAAAACCGCGACGGTAATTAGAGTCGTCCACAACGTCATCATGAACGAGCGACGCCGTGTGAATAAGTTCTATAAGTGTAGCTCCGCGATGGGTTTTGTCTCCGATTTGCCCTAAGGTTCCGGCGGTCAAAAACACAAACATCGGACGAATTTGCTTGCCCTTTCGGTGTATAATGTACTTCATTATTTGATCCAGTAACATTACGTCGGTCTTCATCGACTGACGAAATTTCTGTTCAAATAATTTCATTTCTTCGGCAACGGGTGCCTGAATGTCTTTTATGGAAATGGGCATTAAAGAGTGAATAACCTGACTTTGATAAAACAACAGCTTGTAAAGGTACAAGTTTCAAAAAGATAACACTAACGAATAGTTTTAAGTTATGAAACGAAGCAAAAACTATCACATCCTTTCCGGCACAGTAATCCCTAACAACTTCATTCCTTTTTTGAGTGTATCCGCAACGGCTTTAATTAGAGCAAGTCGCATCAATTTTATGGCCTCATTTTCTTCGTTCATTACCGTTAATTCAGCGTAAAACGAGTTGAACGTTTTGGCAAGGTCGTAGCAATAATTCGCTACAAATGAAGGGGCGTAACCTTCGGCAGCTTTGCCCACAATATCGTTGAAATTTGTTAGCAAAGTGACCAATTCAACTTCAATCGGAGCGAAGTTTTCTACCGAAATACTCACCGGAACTTCGATATTTTGCTCGGCGGCTTTACGTAAAATTGAGCGAATCCGAGCGTGGGTATATTGAATGAATGGACCGGTATTTCCCTGAAAATCAATGGATTCTTTCGGGTCGAAGAGCATCCGTTTTTTAGGCTCTACTTTTAATAAAAAGTACTTCAAAGCTCCCAAACCAAGCATTTCAAACAATGCATTAGCTTCTTCGTCGGAGAAATCGTCAATTTTACCCCGCTCGCGAGTAGATTCTTCGGCGGTGGCAATCATGGTTGCAACCAAATCGTCGGCATCGACTACTGTTCCTTCCCGCGATTTCATTTTACCAGAAGGCAAATCCACCATTCCGTAGCTTAAGTGATAACAGCCGTCGGCGTAGCTTCTGCCGAGTTTTTTCATGATATGGAACAACACCTTAAAATGATAATCCTGCTCGTTCCCGACCACCCAAACGGATTTGTCGTTCTTAAAATCGGCGAATTTTTTGTCCGTCGTTCCTAAATCTTGCGTAATGTAAACCGACGTACCATCGCCCCGTAAAACGAGTTTTTCGTCGAGTCCTTCTTCGGTTAAATCTATCCAAACGCTGTTGTCTTCTTTTTTGTAGAAAACGCCGCTTTCGAGCCCGCTTTCTATCAAGTCTTTTCCTAATAAGTAAGTGTCAGATTCGTAATAAATTTTATCAAATTCAACACCGACCTTATTGTAGGTTTCGTTGAATCCCGCAAAAACCCACGCGTTCATTTTCTTCCAAAGTTCCATCACTTCGGCATCGCCTTCTTCCCATTTTACGAGCATTTCCTGCGTTGCGAGCATCAGCGGAGCTTCTTTTTTGGCAAGCTCTTCGCTCATTCCTCCGGCAACCAATTCCGCAATTTCAGCTTTGTACGCCTTATCGAAAAGCACGTAGTACTTACCTGCCAGAT
>JANQUM010000353.1 GCA_030731175.1 Spirosomataceae bacterium | reverse complement strand
ACTTCAACAACGCATAGCCTAAATTTTGAAAATGCGATAAACCCAAAATTGCCCCGTGAATGGGTTTAATATTCGGGTTTAGTGGAAATTCAAGGAGTTTACGGGCAACGAGTGATTGGCCGCAGACGTAAAACTTCACACCGTGATCGGCAAGCAATTGAATAATCTCTGTGTTAGGGTTATTCTTGCCAAATTTTTCCATGAAACCTTCGTCCGATAATACTGAAGTGGCGGCTTTGAAATGAATCACACAAACGAATTTCATATTGGCTTCTTTTACGCCCGCTTCGGCGTGTAGGTTCATCAATTTGGCAACCCGGTCGTATATCTGATTTACATCGGTAGTTGGGTCATCTGGTGCTTCCGTTACGTCAATCACAACTTTATACGCCATAGTTGGGTCGATAATATCCACTGCAAAAGGAGTTTCAAAAATTGCTCCGTATTTCGGAATTAAAGGGTGGTGCGTTTCCTGAGAAAATGAAATAAGTGGTATTAGAAGAAAAAGGAGAATATACTTCATCAAGGTGTTGATAATGTTATGAAACCAAATGGGAATTTTGACGCACAATAATAAGCCTTAATTTGCAGAAAATCACCTCAATTTAGAGGTAAATTCTTTCTCTTTATTTCCGTAAATTTGCCAAATGACTGAAAAACGCTGGCAACAAAAGCCACTTCCCACAATTCCCGAAGATTTACAAATTATTCAGCAAATTGAGCAAGATCTAAACATCGATCGCTCATTAGCCACTTTGCTTT
Organism: Spirosomataceae bacterium; assembly: GCA_030731175.1. GTDB lineage: Bacteria > Bacteroidota > Bacteroidia > Cytophagales > Spirosomataceae > JANQUM01. The sequence goes on along the minus strand of JANQUM010000353.1, from coordinate 2,690 downwards.
GGCAACGCGGCGTAACCGATTTTGATTCTGCCAAGTACTTCTTCCGCCCGAAACTGGAAGATTTGCATGATCCTTTCTTGATGCAAGATATGCAACTTGCCGTTGAACGTCTGGAAGATGCGATGCAAGCGGGCGAAAAAATCATGATTTTTGGCGATTATGACGTTGATGGAACAACGGCGGTTGCGTTAGTTTACGGTTTTTTGTCCGAAATTTATGATAGGTTGGAATATTACAACCCTGACCGATACAAAGAAGGTTACGGAATTTCAGATAAAGGAATTGAATGGGCAAATGAACAAGGAATAACGCTCATTATCGCCCTTGATTGCGGTATAAAATCTGTTGATAAAATTGAGTGGGCGAAAGAAAAATTCGGCATTGATTTTATCATTTGTGACCACCACGAACCGGGCGAAACGCTTCCGCCTGCCGTTGCTGTTCTTGATCCCAAACGTAAAGATTGTAAGTACCCTTTTAAGGAATTGACGGGAAACGGCGTTGGTTTTAAACTCCTTACGGCGTATTGCTTACGCAACGAAATCCCGTTGGAAAAACTCTTTGAGTACCTCGATTTGGCGGTGATTAGTATCGGCTCAGACATCGTTCCGATTGTCGGAGAAAACCGTATTTTGGCTTACTTCGGATTGAAAAAGCTCAATTCAACTCCTCGAATCGGGATTCAGGTTTTGAAAGAAATTGCGGGTTTTACAACCGAGATGAATATCCAAAATGTCGTTTTTGTGATTGGTCCCCGCATCAACGCCGCCGGACGCATTAAGCACGCCAAAGCCGCCGTACAACTCTTATTATCAAAAGATTATAACGAAGCATTAGCCTTTGCCCAAGAAATTCACGCAAATAATACCGAACGAAAAACGTTTGATTCCCGCATAACCGAAGAAGCAATTTCGATGATTCGAGCAGACGATTGGTTGCTAAACGAAGCTAAAAGTACCGTTTTATTTCGGAACGATTGGCACAAAGGCGTGGTCGGGATTGTTGCTTCCCGTTGCATAGAATCGTATTACCGCCCCACCATAATTTTAACCGAATCAAAAGGCGTTGCCGCGGGTTCGGCTCGGTCGGTGGCGGGTTTTGATTTGTACGCTGCTGTGGAGGCTTGCTCCGAGCATTTAGAGCAATTTGGCGGGCACACGCATGCAGCTGGAATGACACTTCCCGTCGAGAATGTGGAGGCGTTCCGAAAAGCATTTGATGCTTACGTGCAGCAAAATATCACCGAGGACCAACTCGTTCCAAAGATAGACGTTGATTTAGAAGTAAACCTATCGGATATTACACCAAAGTTTTACCGAATTATGGAACAAATGTCGCCGTTCGGGCCGCAAAATATGCAGCCCGTTTTTATGACAAAAGGGCTAAAACTTGCTTCTTCGCCTCGTATTTTGAAAGAAAAGCACTTTAAACTTGAATTGCTTGAACCCGAAACCGGCATGACCATGACTGCACTCGGATTCAACATGACAGAGCAATTTTACAAGCCACTTCTTCAAAATCAACCGTTTGCCATTACTTACACAATTGAAACCAATACTTTTCGGGGAAATACTTCTTTGCAGTTGTTCTTGAAGGACATTAAGTTTGAAAGCGAATAATGTCGTCGAGATATCGGACTCCTTTGCGATTGTCTCCGACCGTTTCCGGAACCGGTTTGCACGGGCGACACGCGGACTCGTGACCGCTTATTGAGATTAACTTTAAATTATCCTGCTGAACTGACAAAAATAATAAACTATGCTGCCAACGCACACTGAACTTTTCGCCCAAATCGGGAAATACAATATTAATTTTCCTGCGGAAGCTAAAACCGTTAAAACCTTTCAGGAATTTGTAAAACGCAACGCTGAAAACTCCGTTTTTGACCGTAAAAACTTCGACGGACATTTCACAGCGAGTGCATTTTTACTAAACAACGTGGGTACTCATTTGCTTTTTCTGCAACACAAAAAACTCAATCGTTGGTTGCAACCCGGCGGGCATATCGATGATACCGACGAGTCAATTTTAGAAGCTGCGTTACGTGAAGTAGAGGAGGAGACGGGTTTGCAACGAACTGATTTAAAAGTTGTTAGTGGTGATATTTTTGACTTGGATGCTCACGCTATTCCCGAAAACCCTAAAAAAGACGAAGCTGCCCATATACATTTTGATGTCCGGTATTTGTTTAAGGTAACAAATGAATCAAACATTAAAGTAAATTTGGGGGAAGCTGAAGATTTGAAATGGGTGACGTTTGACGAAGTGAAAACGTTAGACGGTTTTGAAAGAGTTGGCGAAAAGCTCGAACGATTAAAAAGAATCTAACAAATTGACCGCACAAAAAAAGTCGGAACTCACGTCCCGACTTTCAAGTTTTTCAATAGCTAACAGCTAAAATTTATGCTTCCTGAGGTGCACCAACTTCCTGCTTGATAGAATCGTAAGCTACTTTCGCAACTTCGTTAAACTGATCTACCGAAACTTCCTGCACGTCTTTAGCTACGTTTTGCTTGATGTATTCAAGTACTTTTTCACCAAACGCACGGTTGAAGTGTTTCTGGAAAGCTCCATCTTCGTTCTTTTGCAGTTGCTCACGAGCCATTTTTTCCACAAATTCTTCCATTCCACCAAACGCCTGACCACCGAAATAGCCGCGGATTTCGTTTTTCACGATTTCCAAAACGTCG
>JANQUM010000352.1 GCA_030731175.1 Spirosomataceae bacterium | reverse complement strand
ATTCAACATTTGCGAGTACATCATTTATCAGTTGCTGGCGTTCAGTTTGTGAAATACTCACTCCCACCGAAGCGTTGAATTTTGCCTTACTAAAATACTTCCCCAAACGGCTCGAAACGGTCTGAGTATACGATCTATTACTTTGCTCTAAAGCCACTAATTCGACCGCTCCGTTTTCGGCTATTCTACTGGAAATCAATAAGTTATTTTCCGAGATACTGTTGAGGTAAAATACATTGAAGAAAGTTGAATTAAGCGGATTGCGGTAATTCAATCCACCCGAAAAAGCGTTGGAAATATTCAACGGCAACGGAGCATTCCGTCGCTCAATGGTGCGGTAGCTTTTCAGGATATAGCCGTAATGCACGTTCTCCAATTCGCCCAAATTTACACTTCGTCGAACTGATACGTTCGTTTTCCAAAAGGCGTTAAATTCGTAACCAATTCCCAATCGAGGCTCAAAAGCCAATCTATTCAGGTTTTGACCTTCGTTCGAAGTGCGTTCTTCCACCGAAAAGTTATAGTTCGTCAGCGGCGTTTCGAATGTAAATCGCCAGTCTTTTTTACGGTATTCTGATTTTAATTTGGCGTAAACACTGGTTTGTAACCAAGATAAATCGTTGCTAAAATCGAGTCCGATTCCTTGTAAATTTTCGCCCGAGACTTTCGTCAATTCAGAATTAAGTTGCTGCCGTTGCACCGTAAAACCCAGTGTTGGCGAAAGTACCACGCCTTTGTAATTCCGAGTCAAACTAAGCATATTATTGGTCTGAAAGGTGTTTACATTCAAATCTTGCCTTAATTCGTTTAATGCTTGTCCAGCATTTACCAAATTCTCAAACTGCCCCGGCGTAACGTAAAGCGACTGCGGCGTTTGGTTAAAATTCACGAAAGAACGCAACGTGAGCAATTGTTTCCCAACGGTAAAAATATTCTTCAGTTTATTAGAAACTGAGTAATACGGGTTGCTCAGTTCTTGCGTGAGTGCTTCTCCGTTGCGGGTTAAATTACCGCGTTGTCCGTCCCAAAACCCACGGAATTTCAGTTCGTTTTCAAAGAATTTTTTCGGGTCGTTTTTTTGCAGTGAAAGGTTTGTTTCGAGTGAGTTGAAGTATAATTGGTTGTACTTGTTTTCAACAATCCCGATGGTATCAACGGGCGTGTAAAATAGCGTGGTGGTGCTTCCGGTTTGTTGTTGGTAGTCGTTGGTATAAGAAGCGTTTAATCGAATTTCGTAATCATTTTTGAGCTTTTTCAGTTGGTTGATTGAAGCCAAATGAGCGTTATTATCCAGCCATCGGTTATCGGCAAAGGGTGGCGGAAAAAGTTGCTGAATACGCAGCCAGTCATTTTTTTTATCGTCGGCTTCAAAATCGTTCATAATATCCTGAATAGTCAAGACTTTGGTTTGTTTTGAGATGTTATTTCCCGTATTATTTGCCTGATACGACCCAATGAATTGGTTCTTTTTGGTGAATAACATCGGTGTGACGTTTGCTTCCCACAAAAGCGGCGAAGCCCCAACGCCCAAATTTGCCGTTCCAGTAACGGTTACTTTGTTTTTTAGTTGAATATTGATGGCGGCATTCTCCGAAAACTCCAAGCTATCGAGCATTTTTATGGGCTGATGATTCTCCACAATTTGCACGCCCGAAACCGCATCAACGGGCAAATTTTCGTTTGCTAAATTGTACCGTCCGCCGAGTAAATCTAACCCTTCGATATAGTATTTATTAATCGGTTTTCCTTGGTACAAAATCCTGCCCGTGGGTTCAACTTCAATGCCGGGCAGCTTCTTGATGATGTCAATAATGGCTCGGTCGTTGGCATCTTTAAATTCCCCGACGTTGAAGGTCAGCGTATCACCTCTCCTACTGATTGGGTCAGGTTTTACGATAACTTCTTTGAGGTCAATGTTTTGTTCGGAAACCGTAAAATCGTTCTGCTGCGAGCTATTTCGCACAATTTCCTGCTGAGGTGCAAAGCCCAAAGCGTACAAATTCAGCTGCAAAGAATCTGCCGAAGATGTAAATTCTATTTTGTAATTCCCGCCGGTATCGGTAATTGAAAACGCAAGAATATTAGCCGCATTGGGCTGCGAATGTGTGACGTTTACTCCCCGAACGGCATTCCCTTTTTCATCCGTCACTTTTCCTTTAAAAACGGACTGAGCGAGGGCGAATTGGGAAGCAAAAAGAAACAGAGTAAGCAGGTAGTTTTTCATAGGAAATGATTCAATTCAGTTTACCACAAAACTGAGTTTAGTCTTTTGTCTAAATTCTTTTCTCCCTTGACTATATCACTCCAATTCAATCGGGTTATTGCGTTTACTGTTACCTTTTTTCACGAGGTTGTTCATCTCTTTCTGTGACATATCTCGCCCGTCTTTTGACTTCATCGTGATGGACCCTCCGCTGGCGTTTATCATCTTGAATGGGTTTTCGGAGAAATCTGCTTTCATGTCCGTGAATTTCTCTTTGCTGACGTTAATTAGTTTGTTCTCGCTAACGGCAATTTCGCCTGACGTGGCTTTTTCTAAACCCGCCAACGTGAAATGGTAATGATTTTCAGTATCATACATTTCTACGATTAGACCAGGCAAGCCGCTGAACTTATAGGGGCCGTCCTGAATTGGTATTTGGAAGGTAAACCACGCTTCGTAATCTCTGCCACCGTAAGTGGTAGTGGCTTTTTGGCACGGATAGCCCACTTTCGTGGCGGTTTCGTTGGTGATATTCCACGTTACTGCGGGCAGCGGCTCGGTGTAGGCAAGTTTGTCCATGAAAACCTTTTCCTGAAAAACGATTTGCTGCGAATTGTTCCGCTTTATCACTTCGTAAGAAAACACCGACTTGGGAGCAGACTGAATCGCCGCCATCATACGCGATATATCTGGATTATCCCCTTTGAAAGACGCCATGATAGAATCTCGTACGAAGGCGTTTTTACTAAAAAATAACGACGTAGAATCTCCAACGAGCAACATCATTTTCTCTTGTTTCAACTCCACGGTATCTACGCTGGGTTGAAAAGTTAGTTGATAAGTAATTCGATAGTTGATTTTATCCAGCACGGTTTTTTCTTCTGGTGCGGAGCTTCCGCCGCCGCCTTTCACGATATTAATAGACTGAGCGGAGATATTTGAGAACAGAAAACTGAGAAATAACACAGAAAATAGCTTTTTCATAAAATTTTAAACGGTTAGTTGTTTGATTGACAAACATAACTAAAATATTAGTTAATCTTATTCTTTCTGACCGTTAAAATTTACCGAAACCATTTTTAGTCAAGGCTAAGTTCGAGAGGGTTGTTATTGGCAGCAACTCTTTTTCTCATGTATTCTCTATCTTCAGGTGTAACCCGTGATACTGCACCAAAAGACCTATCAAAACTTCCTATTGGGTCTAATCTTTTTTCTTCACGGATTTTAAAAACGGTTTTCCTATCAGTAAGGA
>JANQUM010000351.1 GCA_030731175.1 Spirosomataceae bacterium | reverse complement strand
TCGAACCCACGACCCCCGGCACCACAAACCAGTGCTCTAACCAACTGAGCTACAATCTCCGTCTATTTGGGAATGCAAAATTAGACGTAATCATACATTTGTGCAACTATTTTTCGCAATTTTGTTGCTCATAATTCAAAATCATGCTCTACCTCGCTCTCAGCATCCTTTTTTCAGTTTTATTATTGGTCAATTTTCGCCTTTTCCCGAAATATGACATCAATACCACGCAGGCAATCTCATTAAATTATATTGTTTGCTTCATAACTGGGCTTATCCTCATGCCAAAAGGACAATCTTTTAGTTTAGATTTATCCCAAAACTGGACATGGTATTGCCTGATACTCGGCGTGGGTTTTATCATCACGTTTTTATTATCGGGCTTGGCAACGCAACGCATGGGCATGACCGCCACTTCGTTGGCAAATAACGTATCGTTGGTGCTACCCGTTATGGCAAGTTTATTCCTGTTTAATACCGATATGCAATTCGATGCTGTGAATTACCTCGGCTTGGCGTGTGCATTTGTGGCGTTGATATTAGTCAGCATCAAAAAAGAAACCGCATCGGCGGCTGATTTGAAATCAGTTGGTGTAAGCGGTGGCTTATTAGTTATTGCTGTATTTTTGATGTACGGTGTTACAAATACAGCAATTAACTTCCTGAACTTAAATTTCATTCCGAATCCTGACTTGACCATTCCCGTAACTTTAGTGATGGTTTTGGGAGCAATGATAGCTGGGTTATGCTTATTCGCCTATACTTTATGGAAAGAAAAAAAACTACCAAACAAACAAACGCTCATTGCGAGTATTACGCTTGGAGTTCCGAATTTTCTGTCTTTCTTTTTATTGATTTTGGCGTTGACTGCTTTTGGAAATAGCGGGGCGTTCGTTTACCCGATCTATAATATTGGCGTGATATTGGTTTCCTCGGTAATCGGGATTCTGTTTTTCAGGGAAAAGCTTTCGCCGCTAAATTACACCGGACTCGGAATTGCTTTCTTGGCTATCGTGTTGATTTCACATCAAAGCATTTTTTAATAAATGACTCCCAAACAGCGTGGTGTTTTGTTGGTGGCGTTCGGAGCAGTGATGTTTTCGGCGAAGGCTATTGTGATTAAGTTAGCGTACACTAATTTCGAGGTTGATGATATTACGTTGCTCACACTTCGTTTTGGATTTGCTTTGCCATTTTTTGCAATAATTGCCGCTTGGCGTTATCACAAAGGGCTTTTCAAAGGAATCTCAAAAAAGGATTGGGGCATTATTGCATTACTTTCCATGCTCGGTTATTACATCGCTTCGTGGTTTGATTTCATGGGTTTGCAATACATTACGGCGGGTTTAGAACGCATTATTTTGTTCATTTATCCAACACTCGTAGTTCTTTTCTCAAGATTATTTTTGGGGAAAACAATTTCCCGAAAAGCCCTGATTGCTTTGGGAATTACCTACCTCGGTGTGTTCATTATTGCTCTCGATCCGCATATTTTTGAAGCCGAAAATGTAATCAAAGGCGGCAGCATGATTTTGGTGAGTGCCGTGACTTATGCGTTGTATTTAGTATTTGGCGGTGAGCAAATCAACAAATACGGTTCGATAAATTTCAACAGCATCGCCATGTTGTTTTCGTCGGTTTACGTGGTTTTGCATTTTACCGCTTTCTCGGAAACTTCAATAACCGAGTTGCCGGCTGGTTTGTACGGTTACGGCATTGTGTTGGCAATTTTCTGTACCGTTTTGCCCACCTTTATGGTCATGGAAGGCATCAAGTTATTAGGAGCGAACCTCGGTTCTATCGTGGCAAGTTTCGGACCAGTTTCTACGATTTTTCTTGGCTATATTTTCTTAGGGGAAACATTCACCGTTCAGGAACTCGCTGGTTCGGCGTTTGTGATTGTGGGCGTTGTGCTAATTGGCAAGTAATTTTAAGTATTCCCGAAAACTCAATACAATTCGTTTACGTTAATCTCTCAAATCTTTTACATTCAAACTTTATGAATCGTTTTCTTCTTCTTATTACAATCGTCTCCGCATTTACGCAATTCAGTTGCCAACCAACTGCTCAATCTATTGTTGACGAAACAATTTCTGCTCACGGCGGCGAGGTTTACAATTCGCTTGATGTTGAGTTTGACTTTCGGAAAATGCACTACGTTATCAAAACTAACGGAAGTGATTATCAATACGAACGCCACCAAACGGATTCCTCGGGAATCAAGACCGTCGATGTTTTGACAAATAGTTCGTTCGTCAGAACAATTGCCGATGAAATAGTTACCGTACCAGATTCTATGGTAACAAAATACTCGAATTCGATAAATTCGGTGGCGTATTTCTTTCTGCTCCCCGCTCCGCTGAACGACGCGGCAGCGAATAAAAAACGCTTAGAAGACGTGGAAATAAAAGGGCAATTGTATTTCCAAATCGAAGTTACGTTTGCCCAAGAGGGCGGCGGCGAAGACTTTCAGGATAGATTTGTTTACTGGATAAATCACCAAACAAAAGAAGTTGATTACCTCGCGTACTCTTACGAAACTAACGGCGGCGGCGTACGTTTCAGAGAAGCATATAACGTTCAGACTGAAAACGGACTTCGATTCTGCGACTACCGAAATTACGGACTCGAAGACTTAAAGACTTCACTCGAAGCACTTCCGGCATTGTATGAAGCAGGAAATTTACCGTTACTTTCCAGTATTGAAAATGAGAACGTAGTGGTAAAGTACAAGTAAGTGTTAGTTAGCTTCGGCCAGGTCGTAACATTCATTCTGTTTATTGAGGAGTGTTTCCTTAAATTTCTTCCGAAAAAGCCCGAAATACCCGATTTACTTTACACCGAATACTTACATCAGTGGTATTACTCATTTAACCGATTCTAAGACTCGCAGCATTCGTTCTGCAACCAGTTCGTTTCCCTTTTCATTGAGATGGACCCGATCAGTGGTTAAGATGCCACGGTCTGAGTTTTCGGGGTTATTTTCACGATTATACGCCAAAAATATTTCCCGTAAATCAAGCAGTCCGGTATTCATTGAATCCGAAATTTTCCGAATAATATTAGCGTACTGATTTAAGTCGCCGTCTTGTTGATTTGAAAAGTCCGTTTTCTCTCCAATAGTTGCGGGTGTACAGACAATGACTTTGATTCCTTTATCCTGAAAGCGTTTTATCAACGCCCGGTAGAACTGCTCAAATTTATCAGCGTCAGTTCCGGTTCCGTGAGTTACTTTGTGCCAAACATCGTTTACGCCAACCCAAATCACAACTACATCAGGATTTTGAGCAAGTACATCCTCTTCAGCTCGTAAATAAAGGTCGTAGATTTTATTTCCGCCAATACCTTCGCCAATCAGTTCGTAGTCAGCGGATTTGCCTGTCTTTTGAAGCATTTTTTGCATTAAGGTGATGTATCCGCCTTCACGTACTCCTGCCTGCGTTATAGAATCGCCGAAGAGTATAACTTTTAAT
>JANQUM010000350.1 GCA_030731175.1 Spirosomataceae bacterium | reverse complement strand
TTGCCCGCTCGTTCATCCAATATGATTTGGTAAAAAAAGAGAACTTGCTGCTCATTGAAAAAAGTGCCGAACGCTGCGAATCCCTCCGCACTGCCCGTGAAGGTGTGGTTATCAGTACCATTAGTGAGAAAATTGCCGAATACGATTTGGTAATTCTATCGGTAAAACCGCAGGATTTTCCGTCTATTGCCGCAGAATTGAAGAGTTTTATTCACCACGATCAGGTAGTACTTTCTATCATGGCGGGAATCACAATCGAACGAATCCAGAATGATTTAAACCATAAATTAGTGGTTCGGGCAATGCCAAATACGCCCGCCATGCTCGGAATGGGCATTACTGGCTTTACCGCTGCGGAAGGAATTAGCTTTGCCAAATTATCTAAGATTGAAAACCTTATCAACGCAACGGGGCGATCTGTTTATCTCGAAGATGAAGCAATGCTCGATGCCGTTACTGCTTTGAGTGGGAGTGGTCCGGCGTACTTTTATTATATTGTTAAGCATATGGTTGAAGCCGGAAAGCAGATGGGTTTTGACGAAGGAATGGCGAGGCTTTTTGTAAAACAAACCATGCTTGGGTCGTATCATTTGATAAATAATGCTGAAAAATCATTAGACGAATTAATAACCGCCGTTGCTTCAAAAGGTGGAACTACCGAGGCCGCCTTGAAAGTATTTGAAGAAGGAAGCCTTGCGGATGACCTCAAAAATGGCATTCTTGCCGCAGAGAAAAGAGCAAAAGAGTTGTCAAAATAACTTATATCAATAAAACTTTATGCGATAATTAATGTTTTTACTTGTAAATTGCATAATTGCGGAGTAATTGCATTGTAAGCTCTATTTTTATATTTTAGCGGCTTTTAATAATTACGGCAGCAACGATTCATCTTATTAACCGATTTAAAACCACCACAATTTTATGGCTGAAACAGCAAAGCTCATCATTGACGGCAAAGAACTCGAATTCCCAATCATTGAAGGCACAGAAAACGAAAAAGCAATTGATATTTCTAAGTTAAGAGCAGAAACGGGATACATCACCATTGACCCTGGTTATAAAAATACAGGCTCAACCCAAAGTGCCATCACTTATTTAGATGGCGAAGAAGGGATACTTCGTTACCGGGGATATTCTATCGAAGAACTTGCCGATAAAGCAGACTTTTTAGGGGTTTCCTATTTGTTGATCTACGGCGAACTGCCAACCGAAGAGCAATACGATGATTTCGTGGGTAAAATCACGACGCACACCATGGTAAACGAGGACGTTCGGAAGATTTTTGACGGTTTTCCGGTAAATGCTCACCCAATGGGCGTGATGTCTTCTTTGGTTAGTGCCATGAGTGGATTTTATCCAGACTCCTATAATGATAAGATGCCCGATAACACGGATACTCACATTATCCGGTTACTTGCTAAGTTGCCAACAATTGCTGCCTGGTGCTTGAAAAACTCGAAAGGACACCCGTTAAATTACCCGAAAAACAAACTTGATTACTGCTCAAACTTGCTGCAAATGATGTTTGCAATGCCGGTTGAAGATTACGAAGTAAATCCGGTTGTGGCGAAGGCTCTTAATAAATTATTGATTCTTCACGCCGAGCACGAGCAAAACTGCTCAACCTCTACGGTTCGTTTGGTTGGTTCTTCGAAAGCGAATATTTATTCGTCAATTTCTGCCGGAATTTCGGCACTTTGGGGGCCGCTTCACGGTGGTGCAAATCAGGAAGTAATTGAAATGCTGGAAGAAATCAAAGCCGACGGCGGAGATTCTCAGAAATATATTGACAAGGCGAAAGATAAGAACGACCCGTTCCGTTTGATGGGCTTCGGTCACCGCGTTTACAAAAATTTCGACCCACGAGCTAAAATAATTAAAGTAGCCTGCGACGAAGTGTTGGAAGCACTCGGCATTGACGATCCGGTTTTAGATATTGCCCGTCAGTTAGAAGAAGCTGCATTGAAAGACGAGTATTTCGTTAAGCGTAACCTTTACCCGAACGTAGATTTCTATTCAGGAATCATTTACCGTGCGTTGGGTATTCCGGTAAATATGTTTACGGTGATGTTCGCAATCGGTCGTTTACCAGGCTGGATTGCTCAATGGAAAGAATTGCGTGAAAATAACGAGCCAATCGGTCGCCCGCGTCAAATTTATACTGGAGCAACTGCCCGTGAATTTGTGCCGATTGAGAAGCGATAAATATTCTGTAAACCCATGAGGTTTTGGATTCTGCGTCAACAAAAACCTCATAGGTTTTGTACAAAAGCCCCGATTATTCGGGGCTTTTGCTTTATACTGGATTTGAATATTTTAAGAAAAAGCTTTGGAATGATTACGGAACGTATCCAGAAAGTCGCCTTTCCTTCTTCTTGAAAGGCTTGCAACTTCGTCATTGGTGAGTTTGATAGTCATGCCGTCGTTGAGTTGAAAACTGACAACGTGGGCAAGATTTACCATGAATGACTTGTGTGTTCTGACGAAATTAGTGTTTTCGAGAAACTGTTTTTCAAGCTGCTTTAAAGTCTTTGAAATGATTACACATTCGCCGTTTTGGAGGTAAATCTCAGTATAATTTACATCGGCTTTAAAAAGCACCACTTCTTTGTGGGTGACTTTGAGCTTTCTGCGATGAACGTTTTTTCTACTTTTTGCGGTAATTTGTAGTGTTGTTTCCATGATGCCAAAGGTTGATTTGGCTTAAAGAGTCAGTTTTCTTACAATTGGTTGTATTTATTTTGAGATAATTTCAAATTCCATTGATAAGTACCTTGCTCTTGCCGTCGTTTCCTTTCTCAACCCGTATTTGTGTTGAAACCCGATCAATCAATTCCTGGCGGTGCGAAATAATTCCGATGGTCTTTTTACTGTCGTGTTGCAAGCGTTCGAGCGTGGCAATTGCCGCTTCCAAACTTTCACCGTCAAGCGTTCCAAAACCTTCGTCGATAAACAAACTGTCGAGCCGCACGTTTTGCGAAGCCATGTCAGATAGAGCCAACGCCATTGCGAGGCTCAACGTAAAAGTTTCACCGCCCGAAAGTGTATCAACCGAGCGTTCAGCGTCGCCTTGATACAAATCAACCACCCGTAAAGAGTCGAAATCGGAGTTTAGTTTACTCAGTAAATAACGGTCGGAGAGGTGTTTCAAACGTTGATTTGCCAAACCGATGAGGTTATTTAATGTCAGGCTTTGGGCAAAATTGCTGAAATTATTTCCGTTGGCATCACCGATGTATTCATCCAATAATTTCCACTTAATGGCCTTTTTTCTGAGGTCGTCAATTTCGACTAATTTACTTTTTAATTTGTCACGATTTACCTCATCATTCGCCAAAACGTTCTTCGCCGTTCCAATTCCCGTCAATAGTTTTTCGTAGGTTTCTGTAATTAAGTGCACCCGTTTTTTGAGGTCATCAATGGATTCTTTTGAAGTTATTTTTTCGGAGAAATGCTGCTCTTGTTCCAAAAAGCCAGC
>JANQUM010000349.1 GCA_030731175.1 Spirosomataceae bacterium | reverse complement strand
CCGGTGCAACAATCCTTTTTGGTGAACCAAAAGCTTTTCTTCCGAGCCAATAATATTGTCGTTTTCGTCAACTAATTCTATGTAAATGGGCGAAATCATAAGATAATGTAAAGCGGGGTTTATGGAAAATTAATTCTTTATACAAACGCCGCTCAATAATATCTTGTTTCCCATTTTGGCAAAAAAAGCTAACTTGCCTCACCGAGTACGCTAAAAAAAGCTTAAAATGAAACTTTATAAAACCACCAAAGGCTTCGTAATTGAAGACGAAGGCTATTTTTATCTTTCAAAACATACCGATTGGGACACGTTCGTAAACCGCCGCGACTTGTTTTTTGAAGTAACACGGGAACTCCAAAAACTAATCCCCGATTATGACTATAAATCTTATATTGTATCGGGAAGTTTGCCACCCATCGGAACGCAAGAGGTTTGGGCTTCTGGCGTTACGTATTTACGCAGCAAAAACGCCCGAATAGAAGAATCAAAAGAAGCCGGAGGTGGCGATTTTTACGATAAAGTTTATGCCGCACCACGTCCCGAACTTTTCTTTAAATCTACCGCACATAGAGTAAGAGGTAATAAGCAAGAAATTCGAATTCGGCGGGATTCTAAATGGAACGTACCGGAACCTGAGCTAACACTCTTCATTAATTCCTTTGGTCAGCTAGCGGGTTATACAATTGGCAACGACGTAAGCTCACGGGATATTGAAGGCGAAAACCCGTTGTACCTTCCGCAAGCCAAAACTTACGACGGCAGTGCCGCTATTGGGCCGTGCCTTTACATTACCGATGAGCCGCTTCCGCTCGATACCGAAATAAGATTAGATATTTTCAGGGATGGAAAACAGATCTTTCACGAAAGTATTACAATTGACCAAATCAAAAGAAGCTTTGATGAATTAATGTGTTATTTACTCAAAGAGCTTTCGTTTCCAACGGGTTGCTACCTTATGACCGGAACGGGGATTATACCCAAAGATGACTTTAACTTAATCGTGAAGGATGAGGTACGAATTACTATTTCTGAAATCGGAACATTAGTCAATACCGTCGGAATGAAAAAAGCAGCAGTTTAATGGACTTCAAGACCATTTCAAAGGAAGAATTACCTGAGTTTTTGGAGAACCCGAAGGCAACGATTTTGGATATTCGGGAAACGTGGGAGTTTATGGATTTCAATATTGGCGGAATCAACATTCCACCGCACGAAATCCCCGACCGAACGGACGAACTCGCTGATTATGAGCAAATTATACTGGCTTGCTCCAACGGTTTCCGCAGCGGAATTGTGGCACGAATGCTCACAAAAAAACTTCCAAACGCAGAAATTCTGCACTTGGAAGAAGGTATATTTTGATTCTATGGAAGATACGAATTTAGGCTGCAGCGTTTCACGCTCCACCTATCTCCAATCTAACTTCTCCAATCTGAAGAAAACTCAGTCTTTATCTTTCGAAAAAGTAAGGGTATTGTAGATTTTTCTCAAAATGCCAATTCCTTCGTAATCTCTATCGGTTTTGTTTAACCAAGTACCAACTAAAAAAGCACTTGTTAGTAGTACAGCGAAAAATAGTATTGGAAGCCAAGTTGGGAATTGATAATCAAACATATTTATTATTGTCTATTGCGTTTTTCGATTGACAAAAGTACGAACCATGAGTTTAATTTACGATTTTTTCGGTCAAAATTTACCGAAGCATTTACAGAACCGCCATCACAGACAGAACTGTCATCATTACCACAATTAGCCAGCCCAGAATTTCGAGAAAAAGTGGCGTTTTGTAAGAGCCAACAATCGAAGTTTTTCGAGCCGCTAAGAGCATTAAACTCAACCCAATTGGCAAGATAAAACCGTTAAGCATTCCCACGAAAATAAGGGTTTTAACGGGTTTTCCCACGAAAAGAAAAACGACTGTTGATAACCATATAAAACTTACTATCAATATTTTACGATATTCATCAATCTTTTGGTGAATACCTTTTAAGAAAGTAAACGAAGTGTAGGCCGCACCCACCACCGAGGTCACGGCGGCACTCCACATCACAATGCCAAATAGCTTCTCTCCCACCCCTCCCGTTGCCAAGCGAAATACCGAAGCGGGTGGGTTGTCGGCATCCAAAATACCCCCGGCGGCTATCACTCCGAAGGTCGCCAAAAACAACAAATAACGAATACATGCCGTGATTAGAATTCCGTTTGCAGCACTTTTATTGACAATTGGTAAGGCAGATTCACCTTTTATTCCGCCGTCAATGAGGCGGTGAGCTCCGGCAAAAGTGATATATCCACCCACTGTTCCGCCTACGAGTGTCACGGTTGCTTTCGCATCAAAAACGGTCGGCAAAAACGTACCAGAAATGGCTTTCGCGAGCGGCGGATTTACCATAAAGACGGCGTAGCCAATCAAAAGCAATATGGTAAACGCCATGAATCGGGTAAAATAGTCAAGGGCTTTCCCGGCATCTTTTTGCAGAAAAATAAAAGAGGCAACCACCGCACTCAACGCCGCTCCGAGTTTTACGTCGATGCCGAAAAGGGCATCAAGCCCAAGCCCGGCACCTGCAATGTTCCCTATATTAAAAGCAAGGCCACCAAGTACGACTAAGATAGACAGCAAAACGCCTGACCACGGAATCACGGCATTTGCGACTTCCTGAGCGTTTTTTCCGGCAACAACCACCGTTCGCCAAATATTGAGTTGAGCACCAATATCAAGTAAAACCGATAGCAAAATCACGAAGCCAAAACTGGCGGCGAGTTCCTGCGTAAAAAACGTAGTTTGCGTTAGAAAGCCAGGACCAACGGCAGATGTTGCCATCAAAAAAGCTGCTCCAATAAGGGCGGTATTGCGTTTGGGAAGTGCCAAGGGTAATAAATTTGATATACTGAATGATTGGTTTAATCGCCAATACGTTCAAAGTTATCCAAAAAAGCGGTTCAGCCCTACAAGCTCTTAACTTTAGTGCTAAAGCGTTTGTTAAGTTGCTGTAATATTTTACGTAATTTTACCCGCCCTTGATTCACATTTTCAGATTTTCCGTAATAAACTCACTATGCGTCCTTTATTAATTGTTGGTCTTATTATTTTGGCACTTGTTTTAGGCAAAATTTTCTTCTTCACCGATAAAAATGAAGCCGCCGGAAATGCACAAGCCGCTGGCGGAAACGCCGCTCCGAGTGCAACGCCCGTAAATTATGTAGTGGCGAGTTTTTCGTCGGAAGATCAATCTATTTTTTCAACAGGGACCGTCGTTCCAAACGAAGAAGTAGAGTTAAAAAGTGAAGTAAACGGGCGTTTGATTGTACTGAACTTGCAGGAAGGAAATTCGGTAAAAAAAGGACAACGAATTGCTAAATTACAAGACGACGATCTTAAAGCACAACTCAAAAAAATAGCGTTTGAAGAAGTCTTAGCCGCTCAAATTGAAGCAAGACAGAAAAAATTACTCGATATTGACGCTATCAGTAAAGAAGAATATGAGATTGCGG
>JANQUM010000348.1:253-3522 GCA_030731175.1 Spirosomataceae bacterium | reverse complement strand
CTATGAATTACGTCGCATCCATCGACCAAGGAACTACGAGTACACGTTGCATAATTTTTGATAAAAAAGGAAACATCGTTTCCGTCGGACAAAAAGAACACGAGCAAATTTACCCAAAGCCAGGTTGGGTGGAACATAATCCGACTGAGATTTGGCAGAATACACTGGAGGTAATTGCCGCGGCTCGAATCAACAAAAATATTTCCGTTAAAAACATCGCCGCTTGCGGAATTACGAATCAACGCGAAACCGCCGTGGTTTGGAATAAACGAACCGGAAAAGCGTATTACAACGCCATCGTTTGGCAAGATACCCGCGTTGATAAAATGGCGAATAAGCTCGAAGAAGAAGTTGGAACTGAATGGTTTCGAGAAAAAACGGGCTTGCCGTTGGCAACTTATTTCAGCGGATTAAAAGTAAAATGGATTTTGGATAACGTAGAAGGCGTACGTGCCGATGCGGAGAAAGGCGAAGCCATTTTCGGAAATATGGACACCTTTTTAGTTTGGCATTTGACGGGTGGAATCAACGGCGGCTTGCACCTTACGGATGTTACCAACGCTTCCCGAACCCAACTGATGAATATAAAATCAATGGCGTGGGACGACGAAATTCTCGAAAAACTCGACATCCCGAAAGCGATGTTACCAACCATTGAACCGAGTAGCAAAGTTTACGGAAAAATCACCTCCGAAGCCATGGAAGGCGTTCCGATAGCGGGAATTTTGGGCGACCAACAAGCGGCATTGGTTGGTCAAACTTGTTTCCAACCCGGCGAGGCAAAAAATACGTACGGAACCGGCTGTTTTATGCTGATGAATACCGGAACGGAAGCAATACCATCTAAACATGGATTACTCACTACTGTTGCGTACCAATTTGAAGGTCAGCCCGTTCATTACGCCCTCGAAGGCTCGGTGGCAATTGCGGGGGCGTTGGTGCAGTGGCTCCGTGATAACCTTGGCTTAATCAAAGACAGTGCGGAAGTACAAACCCTTGCCGAAGGCGTTGACGATAACGGCGGCGTGTATTTTGTCCCCGCATTTTCAGGACTATACGCTCCGTATTGGGAAAATTCGGCTCGGGGCGTAATTGCGGGACTGACCCGATATGTCAACAAAGGGCACATTGCCCGCTCGGTTTTAGAAGCTACGGCGTACCAAACAAAAGACGTTTTGGAAGCAATGGAAAAAGATTCGGGAATTGAAATTTCGTCTTTACGGGTTGACGGCGGAATGACCGTAAATGAAATGCTGATGCAGTTTCAATCTGATATGCTGAACGTGTCGGTTATTCGTCCGAAAATGATTGAAACTACCGCTCTCGGTGCGGCTTACGCTGCCGGAATGGCGGTTGGGTATTGGGAAAACTTCGATGATTTAGTAAAAAACTGGGGCGTTGACAAAACGTGGGAACCCGATATGGAGGAAACCCAACGTACCGAATATTTCAACGGTTGGAAAAAAGCAATTGAACGCTCGAAAGGTTGGGAGGATTGATGTAAGAGCGATACATTTTCGTCTGAAACCGTCGAATTAAAAAATCCCGCAATACGAAATGTGTTGCGGGATTCTTGTTTATCCTTCGCCGAGCCATGTAATCGGCGAATATTTTAGCTTAAAGCGTTGGATAGCGTGTTTTTTCAAATGCTCAACTGCCTCTTCCACAGAGTCGGTTACTAAAAATAGCTCCTTATCTTCGGGCGAAATGGTTTTGTACTTTATCATCCATTCGATGTGCTGTAGCACGTGTTCGTGAAAGTCTTTCCCAAAAATAATAATTGGAAACTGAGAGATTTTTTTAGTTTGAATCAGTGTGATGGATTCAAAAAATTCGTCCAACGTCCCGAACCCGCCGGGGCAAATTACAAAGGCGTACGAATATTTGATAAGTAGCGTTTTTCGTACAAAAAAGTACTTAAAATCTATTGACTTATCTACGTAAGGGTTGGGTTCTTGCTCGTGCGGTAAAACAATATTACACCCCACCGAACGTCCACCAACATCTTTTGCTCCTCGATTTGCCGCTTCCATAATTCCAGGTCCGCCGCCGGTGAGTATTGTAAATCCCATTTTTGCAATGGCGGCACTCAACGTTCTCGTTTTGATATAATCGGGATGCGTTTCGGGAAATCGAGCCGAACCAAAAACGGTCACCGCCGATCCAATAAAATGCAATGACCGAAATCCTTTGATAAATTCTGACATCACTTCAAATGTCATTTTAAATTCTTCCCAACGGGAGCGAGGGCCTTCCAGAAATCGTATTTCACTCATATTTAGACATTTACTTAGTTTTAGGATTTTTTGACTAAAGATTAAAGGACATTTCCTGTACGGAAACCTTCAAAGAAAAGATGCGTTAATTTAAACAATAAATCTGGTTCAAATTTGTGATTTCTCTCATAATTACGCGTAATCTTTATCACCGTTTGCCCAAAGAGAATTTAGTATTTTTGAAGAAAAAAAGATGAACGAGAAATTTGTAGTAGCCAATATAAAATGTGGCGGCTGTGCCAATACAATCAAAAAGGAGCTGGAAAAATTAGTTCCGGAATTAGCTGTTGCGGTTGATTTTGAGGAAGGTGTTGTTGAGGTCAGTTCTGCCAATTCATTCAGCCGCGAAGTTGTATTAAATAAATTATCCGCTTTGGGGTATCCCGAAGCAGATGGAAATAATATGTTACTAAAGGCAAAGTCTTTTGCGAGTTGTATGGTTGGGCGGTTGAACTGAAATAGACTTGTTTTAAAGAAAGGCCTAACTTTACTCCTTAGCCTTTGCTTCAAAAACCCCCGAACCTGAACTGAATCCTGGGTTCAAAATTACTTGCGGAGCTTCGTATGATACGCCCGAAGTGGTTACCTGTGTGGTTCCCTGTGTAGAGATAACCCCACAGCCTAAGTAAGACATATTTGGAATATTAATACCTCCGTTAGAAACGACAATACTAGTTGGGCAAGGAGGTTGCGGAACGTGTAAACAAATCTCCTGATCATTTCCTGATTGACTATCTAAGTGAAGAAGCTGTACAATATAAGTAGCATTGACTGTCAGGCCTGTGAATTGAATTGAACCTGCTGGTGAACTGAATGCAATAATTATTGAAGAAGCAAGTTCGTTACCACCCGAACCCGGACACCCGTCGTATAAGCCGTAATATGCAACAGTGCCAGGAAGGCTGTTATATTCTAATGTGGCTGTCGTATTTAAGGCCGTAAAACTGTACCATAAATCATCATACCCCGTACCTCCGCCGCTGGGGACTTGTC
>JANQUM010000348.1:0-243 GCA_030731175.1 Spirosomataceae bacterium | reverse complement strand
TTGTTGGGCAAGGCGGTTGAGGGGCGTGTAAGCAAATCTCCTGATCATTTCCTGATTGATTATCTAAGTGAAGAAGTTGTACAATATAAGTAGCGTTAATTGTCAGACCCGTAAATTGAATCGAACCCGGACCACTGAACGCGTTAATGAATGAAGAAGCGAGTTCATTACCTCCCGAGCCTGGACATCCGTCATACAAACCGTAATATCCAAAAGTACCAGGGAGACTGCTATACGCTAATG
>JANQUM010000347.1 GCA_030731175.1 Spirosomataceae bacterium | reverse complement strand
GTGCGGATTCAATAATTGAATTTCGCTGTTATCTACAATTGGTAGCAGAGCAAATTTCTGCAAATCAAGGTAGCCGTTTATCTTAATCGGACGGCTAGCAATCGGGTAAAGAATGTTTTCTGCAAAAATATTGTGATCTGCTGAGTAGTTCATCATGTACGCAATTGCGGTCCATTGTGGAACGTAAGTGCGGGTATCACTCGGAATAAAGCTATGAATTTCCCAATAATCCGTTCTTCCTGAGCGGCGTAATGCCCGGCGAATTGTGCCAGGGCCAGAATTATAAGCAGCAAGTGCTAATTCCCAATCGTTGAACATTCCGTGAAGTGTTCTCAAGTAACGGCAGGCCGCGTCGGTAGATTTTTCGATGTGCATCCGCTCATCAACGTAATCGTTTATTAATAGCCCTTGCTCACGGCCGGTTGGGGTCATGAACTGCCACAAGCCCACTGCTTTTGCTCGTGAAACCGCTTTTGGATTTAGCCCAGACTCAATCAGAGCGAGGTATTTCAATTCATCCGGCATGTTATATTTCGCCAGATATTTCTCAAAAACAGGAAAGTAGAAGTCCTTTTTTTCGAGCATTTCTTTTGTGAAACTCGGACGACGACGCATGAAAAAATCAATGAACTGCGAAGTTGTATTGTTGTAAGTCATCGGCATAGTACCTTCAATCCTTTTCAAGCGTTCTTGAATAATAATTGATTCTGCCGGAATAATATTGTAAGATTTCCCGTCTCTTTCGTCAACAGCAACAATGGTCTTAAAGCTACCAACGCTTGTGTTGGCTGAACGCAAGTCGCTAACTTTCTTTGTGATTGGCTGGCGATTTGGCGATACCTCAATGGCGTTTTTGGTCTGAGGAAGCAACATTGCTTCATCAGGAATAATTGATTGTGCGTACGAAACGGAAATAGAGCACAATGCTCCGATACATAGCGAACCGAATCGCCTCATCTCAGTTTTGTTCATAAGAAAATTGTAGATTTTGTTTCCCGACATGGTCAGGAATGATGTTTTTATTAGAAAAGCGTTTATCAAAAATATAGTGCTTTTCTTACTAATTCAAGCATTTATAATTTTAAACGACGAAAAGGTCAAAATTTTATACTTCAACAGCTGTTTTTGCAAATTTCAATAATTTATGCTCTTCAAATTCCCTGCCAAGAACCTGGAATCCAATTGGCAAACCGCTTTTGTCTGTTCCGTTTGGAACTGCAATTGCCGGGTAACCAACTACATTTGCCTGCACAGTAAAAATATCTGCGAGGTAAGCTTGGATCGGGTCTTCACTTTTGTTTCCAATTTCAAACGCTGTAGATGGTGTAGTGGGGGAAACGATGAAATCGTAGTTTTCGAGTAGCTCATCTGTTGCATTTTTTATCAATTGCCGTACCCGCTGGGCTTTTGTGTAATAAGCGTCGTAATAATCTGCACTAAGCACGAAAGTGCCGAGCATTATTCTCCTTTTTACTTCGCTGCCAAAACCTTCGCCGCGGCTTTTTTTGTAGAGGTCGTCAAGGCTTTCGGCGTTTGCGGTTCGATGGCCATATCGCACGCCGTCGTAGCGGGAAAGGTTAGAACTTGCTTCGGCGGTTGTTAAGATATAGTAGGTAGGAAGTAAGTATTTTAGTAGCGGAAAGTCAACGGCTTCTACCGTGTGTCCGGCAACTTTCAGTGCCTCAATTTTTTCAAACGTTTTTGCTTTTACTTCGTCGTTCAGTCCTTCGCTTTCGAGGGCTTCTTTGAAATAGCCAATGCGGAATTTTTCGGGTTCGCCCGAAAGGTTTTCGCTGTAATTGTCTACTTCTTTTGTGGAAACGGTACTGTCAAAATCATCTGCTCCCGCCATGATTTCGAGTAAAAGTGCGGCATCTTCCACCGAATTTGTGATTGGTCCGATGCAATCAAAAGAAGAAGCGTAAGCCGCCAAACCCCAGCGAGAAATACGCCCGTAAGTGGGTTTAAGACCAATTACGCCACAAAAAGCGGCGGGTTGCCTTACAGAGCCGCCTGTATCTGAACCGATTGAAGCGTGGCACATTCCGGCTTGAACCGCAACGGCACTTGCACCCGAAGAACCGCCCGGAACGCGACTATGATCCGCAAAATTTCGGGTTACGCCATACGCCGAGTTCTCATTTCCCGAACCCATCGCAAACTCATCACAATTTTGCCGACCGATAATTATCGCATCTTCGTCTAACAGGCGTTGAATTGCAGTGGCGGTAAATTGTGATTTGAAACCTTCAAGGATTTTGCTTGCCGCCTGTAAACCATGGTCTTTATACGCCAAAACGTCTTTAATCCCGATTACCATTCCAGCGAGTTTTCCCGCTGTGCCTTTACTGATTTTTTCGTCGATTTCTACCGCACGAGCTTTTGCCTCGTCGGCGTAAACTTCCAGAAAAACGTTGAGAGTTGCGTTCAACTCTTCAATTCGGTTTAGGAAATGGTTGACGTTTTCAATGCAAGATGCTTCGCCGTTTCTAATTCTTTTTGAAAAATGCGTAAATGAGGTGATACTCTCCATCAAAATTTCAGTGGGTATAAAATAAAAAAAGCAACAACCGTCAAAATAGTAAGTTAACGGTTGTTGCTAAAATGATACATAAAAAAGAATCTTAATCCTCTTTCGCTGCTTTTTCTATGTTGTCTTTTACGTCTTTTGTCGCGTCTTTAAATTCTTTGATTCCTTTACCAAGTCCTTTTGCTAATTCGGGGAGTTTTTTTGCTCCGAAAAGTAATAAAACGATGAATAAAATAAGGAATATTTCGCCGCCGCCTAAGTTAGGAAGGAACAATAAGGTTGCTAATGTTGTCATGTCTTTTATTTGATATAATTAGTACAAATTTATAAATTAATCAGGAGAAACTCGAAAGATGTCGGCTTTTTTGTTGGTGGTGCCAATTGCACGTTTCTTTCAATTACAAAACTACTTTACCGAAAGTTTATTTCATCAGTTGTTTAAATCTTTGTTCATTTCCCAAAGTTGAAATTTTTCGAGTTCGTCACCAAGTTTACTGATAACGAATGTCAGCAGGGCGAGGTCGTCGGCAAAGCCCAGCATAGGTATAAAATCTGGTATGAAATCAATGGGCGATACGAAGTAAATTAACGCCGCTACTACGGAAATTATGCTTCCCGCTGAAATATCACGGTATTCGCCAGAAGCGTAATTTTTTATCAAACTTACGACTGAAGTAACCTTTGCTCGAATTCCATCGAGCGAACTTCCACCACCTTCGCCGTTTATTTTATTGAAGACACTTTTTAACAAATTCAGCAATCCTGATGAATCTTGCATCATTTTCCCGGCCTTGCCTTGGGCTTTTTTGTAGAAAACAGAAGCTAAAATCTGTTCTAATAAGTTAGTTTTTTTTGTGTCCATCGGAAAGTATCAGTTACGGTTTACTTATAATTAGAACAAAAATGTGATTAAAAAGTACCATTTAAACTACAAAACATAAAAATACAGTTCCCTTGATTGGCTTTTGTAGATTTTGTAGGATAATTTTGATT
>JANQUM010000346.1 GCA_030731175.1 Spirosomataceae bacterium | reverse complement strand
GTTCAAAGACGGGGTGGGTAATACCCGTAACGCTACCTACAATCGCTTCTGTCGCTCATATTTCTCTAAATAATCTTCGTCAATCCCCGGAGCGTTTTCTAAAATCCACTGTGAAATATGTTCAAGTATAACGGGCATTTTCTTCTTTACGTTAACGTCCGAGAACCTGAGAAAAGTTGTTCCTAAGTTTTCAAGTTTCGTTTGTCTGATTTCATCATTTGCAGCTACTTCTTCCCGTGAATGTGTAATGCCGTCAATTTCGATAACTAATTTCAAATCTTTACAGTAAAAATCAACGATGTAATTGTCAATCGGTTTCTGACGGTCAAAATCATACCCGAGCATCTGGCAGTTCTTTAGTTTATTCCACAATAAAACTTCTGAAAGCGTAAGATTTTTCCGCAAGGTCCGAGCGAGCTTTTTGAGCTTGGGGTTGTAGTGGATTATCTCACGTGGTTTTGGCATTTTGTTTGATTTAGTTTTTGTTGTGTAAATACTTGTTTTTCGCTTTCACCCACCCCGTCTTTCCGAACGACTTCGTCAGTTCTGAAATCCACCCCTCCGAGGAGGGGATTTACTCGTTCTTTGGCTTTACAGTAC
This sequence comes from Spirosomataceae bacterium, assembly GCA_030731175.1. Taxonomy (GTDB): domain Bacteria; phylum Bacteroidota; class Bacteroidia; order Cytophagales; family Spirosomataceae; genus JANQUM01. The sequence continues at coordinate 2,933 of JANQUM010000346.1, read as the reverse complement.
TTCCACCGTTTCGGAGAAAAGGACGGTTTGAGAAAATTCCCCTCCTTGGAGGGGGGCCTGACGTAGTCGGACGGGGTGACCGACGCTCGGTGAGGGATACTCCTAAACCTCAACACATTGGCCGTAAAGTATCGTGCGATTTCTGCGTGAGCATTGTGTAAAATTCTTCGGTGACAGATGAACTGCCGTGATCTTCAAGAAATTTCTTTTGCTCGGCAGATAATCCTTCCTGTTTTTCTTCGATGGAGTTAGGGTAGGGGTTAGCGGGAGTTCGGTCAAGTGGTGGACAGAATTCTACTGAAAGTACATCATCGTAACCTATTTCGTGAAGTTTTTCCACAATTTTAGGCCAGTTCAGCGTTCCCATTCCGGGTGCCATGCGGTTATTATCGGCAACGTGAAAACCAACCAAACGCCCTTTTGCTCGACGAATGGCGTTATATAAATGCTCTTCTTCGAGATTCATGTGGAAAGCATCGAGGCAAACGCCGCAATTTTCGCCGACGGCTTTTGCCAAGGTCAACGCTTGATCGCCGCGATTAATGAAGTAAGTTTCAAAACGATTTATCGGTTCGATGCCTAATTTTATGCCGACGATTTCAGCGTATTCGTATATCTCCTGCATACTTTCAACGGCTCGCTCCCAATCTTCTTCGGGACGGCCTTCAGGAACGATTTTTCCGACGGTTGACGGAACGACGGACACCATTTTTCCATCGAGTTCTTTCACCATCGTGACCACATCTTTTACGTATTGGACAGAGTCGGCTCGTTGCTTTTTGTCTTTGGCGAGGAGGTTCCGCTGTTCGAGCATGAGCGTTACTGAACCCCAGCATTTTACGCCGGAATCGCTCAATATTTTTCTGACTTTCTTGGTATCGTATGATTCAGGAGTTCCCTGAATTTCGATGTATTCGTACCCGATTCGGGCGATGCGGTCAACGGTAGTTTGGATGCTTTCGGCACGCATCCAGTTGTGAATGGCTAATTTCATGATAAATTTTGTGGGTTGAGTTAGATAATTTATTCGATCACCATCGGCTTCATATTCTTCTTGAACTTTTCTCCAAAGCCTGAATTATTTGGGTTGTATTCGGCTACGACCTCAGCGTTTACGCCTTTTTTAGGAATCTGTTTCTCCATACCCAACGACCAGTAAATGCCGTTCAAGGCAAGTTTTCGCATGGATTCGTTTTTGAAATCATACGGATGCCCCAAAGTTGTGAAGAAAACACGGGCGGCTTTTCCACTTGTTCCGGTGTAAGTTTTCGTCCACGCAACGGGATTTGTTAACGAAAATTTATCGAGATTTCCCGACATTTCATGGTTCGAGCGAAGCGATTTTCCTGATAAAAAAGGTTGAGCATCGCCGTTTAATTTCCATTCGCCGCCATCCACGTGGTACAGCCAAGAGTATGCTTTAAAAGGCTCGAAACCGTTGAGGATTTTTGTTTTTGCGTTTGGTAAAATGCTTACTTCGGTAAGTGGAGCGTTGCCGTCTTCAAAATGTCCATGGTGCGTAATCCACTGCTGACCAAATACTTTGGCGGGCCAATCGTTGTTCAAATGCTGCATTTCAGGGTTGTCTTTATACATAAATGTATGCGTAGCTGTGCGAAACCCAACCATCGGGCGGCCACTCTCGGCGTAGTCGGTTATCATTTTGGCTTGGTTCGCGGGTAAATTTCGCCAGCGAGTAAATACGACCATCAAATCGGCGGTTGCTAAAGCTTCTAACCCTTCGATGTTATCCGTAATGTTCGGGTCAATAATTCCGTTGGTATTTAGCGGGTAGCACAGGGAAATTTTCGCACCTAATTCACGGTGCAAGATTTCTCCCAACATTGGCATTGATTCTTCGGATCGGTATTCTTCGTCACCGATTACAAATACAATGTGCGTAGTTTTCTTTTGAGCGAAAGTGGTGATGCTGCTAAGAATAAGCAATGCGGTAATTAATGAGTTTTTCATAAGCAAGAGATGATTTGGGCAAGTCCTTTCGAGAAATAAATCCCTTTAGGGATGCCCTGTTCGTAGAAAAAAGTAAATTCAAAAAATAAAGCTCCGTAGGAGCGACCCGTTATTCAATCCATTCAAAAAGGTATTTCTCGTTGTATTCAACCTCAAATTTGTTCAGCAAATCAATATATTCCTCTTTAAATGTTCTTTTTTTATGATGATCCTCTTGGTTTGCGATGTATCTTACTACTGAGTCAACTTGACTTTTTGAGTACGTAAAAGCACCAAATCCCGACTGCCAATTAAACTTACCTTTAACTAAATTATTGTCGTTAATAAACTTTGAAGACCCTGCTTTTATATCTCGCACTAAATCGGAAATAGATATATCAGGCTTCATACCAATCAGAATGTGCGTGTGATCCGGCATTGCGTAAATTTGTAAAAGTTTCTGGTTTCGATTTGAGACAATTCCCGTGATGTACTTATGAATTTCCTCTCGAAATTCGGGTTTTATTAGACTATGTCGGCCTTTGACCGCAAATACAACTTGCACGTATAGTTGGGTGTACGTATTTGGCATAAATGGTTCAATAGTTTAACGGTTCGCCCCGATGGGGCTACTAATTATTTTGTATTTTAATTCTACTAACAGTTTGCCCCGCTGGGGCATTTTGAAGGAAATATAGATTCACGATATCTTCATGAAGCCTCATAGTTCCCCGAAATCTATGAGGTAGAAAATGAAACTTTTTTATTTCAATTCGGGTGCATTTTTAGCAATTCATCGGGTGTGTAAAAGCCTTGCTTGTCTTTGGTTTTTTCACGCACTGTTTTTACCATGTCTGGGGTTAGTTGTACCGAAACTGTATTTCCGAAAGCGTTTCGGATATAATTTCCGACTGCTGCGATTTCCACATCGTTTAACATTCCGCCGTACGGCGTCATTGCTGTCTCTTATACACATCTCGCAG